>DASPMT010000480.1:0-23100 GCA_035626935.1 Phycisphaerales bacterium
GCGAGCCGCCTCTCTACATCACCGGACACCTCGATCACCCTGCCTTCGTCGTCGAACGGGTGATCGCGCCGGGGACGCTCGAAGTGTCGTTCCGCGGCGGGGTCATGCCCGTGTTCTTCGAGGACGCGCCGGTCACCCTGCACACCGGATCCGGACCGGTCGACGGCGTGCTGACGGGCAAGAGCGACCCGAGCACGCCGGCCGGGCAGCATTACACGGTCGAGTTCCCGCGCGGGGCCGAGGCCGCCGTGGGCGGCGTCGCGACATGGAAGCTGCCGCCGGCGGAGATCGACGCCGAGGGCGTGCTCCATACGCACGCCTGCGACGACCTGGTCGCCGTTGCGGCGGCGATGGCGGCGATGGACGAGCTGCTCGCCCGGCGCGCGAGCGGGCAGGTGATCGGCGACGCCCGCCTGCTGTTCACCCGCGCCGAAGAGATCGGTTTTATCGGCGCCATCGCCGCCTGCCGGCTCGGCACCATCCCGCGCGGCGCACGGGTCGTCGCCCTTGAGAACTCGCGGGCGTTCCCGGACTCGCCGGTGGGCGGCGGGCCGATCGTGCGCGTGGGGGACCGGATGAGCGTCTTTACACCGTGGCTCACGGCGGCGTGTGCAGCACGGGCCGAGCAGGTGTTCGGGCACCCGGCGACGCCGGCGGCGAGTCAGACGGCGGCGGCCCACGCAGGCAAGCGTCCGTGGCAGCGCAAGCTCATGGCGGGGGGCGCGTGCGAGGCGGGGGTCTTCTGCCACGCCGGGTTTGACGCGACGTGCCTCTGCCTGCCGCTCGGCAACTACCACAACATGCCGCACCTGGCGGAGCTGCAGGCGGGGACGTACGACGCGGCGTCGAACGGACCGCCCAGGTGCGCCCGCGAGTTCATCCACACGCAGGACTACCTCGGGCTCATCGACCTGCTGGTGGCGCTGGGAACGAACCTGCCGTCGAGCAGCCCGCTGACCCCGCTGCTGGACAAGCTGTACAGCGACAAGAAGTACGTGCTGTAGCGCCCCGTACACTGGGCCCGTGTTCGGCACGCTCATCACCGTCGCGTACCTGGCGATCACTCTGGCGGGCGTCGGGTTCGCGCTGGACGCGATCCTGAACGCGCGGACGGCGCAGGGGACGCTGGCGTGGGTGTTCGCCCTGATCTTCTTCCCGGTGCTGGCGATCCCGTTCTACTTCGTGTTCGGGTCGCGCAGGTTCAACGGGTATGTCAGGGCGCGGCGCAAGGGGAACTCGCGGATCAACCAGCTTGCCGCGACCGCGTACGCGAACCTGAAGCCCTTCGCGACGGCGGCCCAGCCGACGCAGGGCGGGCGGAGCATGGACTTCCTGGGCCTGATGCCGATGACCGGCGGGAACGACGCGCGGCTGCTGATCAACGGCGCGGCGACGTTCGAGGCGATCTTCGCGGCCATCGACTCGGCGAGCGACTACGTGCTGGTGCAGTTCTACATCCTCAGGGACGACAACCTCGGGCGCACGCTGCTGACGCACCTGCAGCGGGCGCGTGCGCGGGGTGTGCGGGTGTACGTGCTGTACGACGAGGTGGGATCGAGCAGGCTGTCGCAGCTGGTGCTGGCGATGAAGGGGATGGGGATCCTCGTGTCGCCGTTCAAGACGACCAAGGGCCCCAGGAACCGGTTCCAGTTCAACTTCCGCAACCACCGCAAGATCGTGATCGCCGACGGGAAGGTCGCCCTCATCGGCGGACTGAACGTTGGCGACGAGTACATGGACCGCGACCCGACGTGCTGCCCGTGGCGCGACACGCACATCGAGCTGCGGGGCCCGTGCGTGCAGGCGGTGCAGATGTCGTTCTGCGAGGACTGGAACTGGGCGGTGGGGAAGGTGCCCGACTTCAACTGGACGCCGACGGCCGACCAGGCCGACGAACGGGTGCTGATCATCCCTTCCGGGCCCGCGGACCCGGTGGAGACGTACCTGCTGCTGACGCTGCAGCTCGTCGCGTCGTCGAAGCAGCGCATCTGGATCGCGTCCCCGTACTTCGTGCCCGACGAGGCGGTGATCGCGGCGCTGCAGCTGGCGGCGCTGCGGGGTGTCGACGTGCGGGTGATCTTCCCGAAGAACCCCGACAGCGTGCTGGTGCGGCTGGCGGCCCGGTCGGTGTGGACCGAGCTGCTCCCGGCGGGCGTGAAGATGTTCTGCCACGGCAAGGGATTCATGCACCAGAAGGTGATGGTCTTCGACGATATCGCGTGCGTCGGCACGGCGAACCTGGACAACCGCTCCCTGCGGATCAACTTCGAGATGACGGCCATGGTCGACGACGAGGGGTTCGCCGCCGAGTGCGTCGCGATGCTCGAGAACGACCTGACGGACTGCGTGCAGGTGGCGAGGGACGAGTGGGAGAAGCTGGGAATACTGCAGCGCCTGCTGTCGCGGACCGCCCGGATGTTCGCACCGATCCTCTAGGGCGCGGCGGGCCTCACGCGCTCTTCATCCCCCGTTGAACTCAGCGCCGACATTCCTCGTACCTACGCCGGCACCCATCCCCACCAACGTGACCTCGCCCAGCCCCAATCCCGACCAGCACGGCCCCCTGCCGTTCTCTCGCCGCGTGGCGCTGTTCGGGCACGGTTTCCGGTCGATGATCAAGCGGTACCCCGGCGACTTCGCGTCGGCGGTCCGGCGGACGACGAAGGGGACGCGGCGCGACGCGTTCGCCGACCGGTGGGCCCAGGCCGTCGAGAAGGCGGCACCGACCGACATCGTGACCGCGTGGCTCGGCCACTGCACCGTGCTGCTGCGCGTGGACGGGAAGACGATCATCACCGACCCCGTGCTTTCGGAACGGATCGGGATGAAGGTGGGCGGTGTGACCGTTGGGCCGATGCGGCTCAACGAAGTCCCGGTGCCGGCTGACGCGCTGCCGCCGATCGACCTGGTGCTGATCTCCCACGCCCACTTCGATCACCTCGACCGCGACACGCTCAAACACCTGGCGACCAAGCGCACCGAGGTGCTCACCGCGACCAGCACCCGAGGCCTGATCCCGCGGGGGTTCGCCCACGTCCACGAGCTGCGGTGGGACCACACCACCGACCTGCTGGGGCTCGAATTCACGGCGATCAAGCCCGCGCACTGGGGGGCCCGCACCGCCTACGACCGTCACCGCGCGTTCAACGCGTACGCGATCTCAACGCTGGCGCCCGCCGATCCCCCCGAGGGCTTCGTCCCTCGCCGCGTTCTCTTCGCAGGCGACACCGCGATGACCAAGGCGTTCGACAAGGCCGGCCCGTTTGACCTGGGGATCTTCGGGATCGGAGCGTACAACCCGTGGCATCACGCGCACGCCACGCCCGAGCAGGTCTGGACGATGGCGCAGCGGGCGGGCGTCCGGCGCATCCTGCCCGTCCACCACAGCACGTTCAAGCTCTCGGACGAACCGGTCGAGGAGCCGCTGGCCCGCCTGCTTAGAGCCGCCGACTTGCAGGACGGCCGGAAAGACGCCGATCCAGCGGGCATGAGGGCGGTGGTTGACGTGGAGATCGGGCAGATCGTGCGGGTAACGTAGCTCCTATCGCGGCCAGCGGGCGATGTCCGCTTCCGCCGCGATGTGACCGAACGCCGGCCAGCTTTCCGTCGCGACGATCCGCTCCAGCAGCGCCCGCGCCCCCGCTTCGTCCTTCAGCTCAAACCGCCTCCAGCACGCCACGCCGTACGCGAGCCCGACGTTGAACTTGCCGTCCTCGCCCATCATCTGCCGCTCCACCTCCGCCAGCGGCACAAGCCCGCGGTAGAGCCGGCAGAGCGTGTAGTACGACTTGTTCTCTTTCACGTCCATGCCTTCGCGGATCGGCTCGATCACCCGCGCCGCCTCGGCGTTCCGCCCGCTCCGCCGCAGCGCCCAGTAGTGCCAGTGCGCCGCCGACACCACGTTCTCGTCCTTTATTCCCTTCAGCCCGCTCCGCAGCGCGAAGGCGTCGTCGGCCCGCGCGTACTCGCCGCGCAGGTACTCCGCCAACCCGTAGTGGTACAGGATCGCCGACTTGTCCGTGCTGCTCCCGTCGGCAGACTCCGGCGCATCGGGCCGCCCCTTCGCCAGCGCCCACGCGTCGTGGAAGTCGCGCGCCGCGTCGTCAAGCCTGCGCACCGTGATGTACCGGTGCCCGCGGTGCCGCCGCAAGCGGTGCGAATCGGGGTTCCGCTCAAGCCCCGCCGTGTACGCCGCGATCGCGTCCTGGTACCACCCCAGCGCCGCGTACGCGCGCCCAAGCCCGATCGCCGCGCCCTCGGTGCCGTCGCGAACCCACACCACCTTCGCGTCGCCCAGGTCCTGTTCGAGCTTCGGCCGCTTGGCCGGGTCGACCTCTGGGCGCATCAACGGTGCGCCGGCCAACGAGGACGCCTCGCGCCCGTCCGCCGGGCCTATATGCGCACAGCCGGACAGGCAAGCCAACAACCCGATTGTGACGATGATTCGCATCGCCGCAGCATACCGACCCCGGGTTTAGAACTCCGCCTGCTTCGGCGCCCGCGGGAACGGGATCACGTCGCGGATGTTCCCCATGCCGGTGACAAACTGGATCAGCCGCTCGAACCCCAGCCCGAACCCCGCGTGCGGCGTGGTGCCGTAGCGGCGCAGGTCGCGGTACCACCAGTACTCCTTGATCGGCAGGCCCATCTCGGTAATCCGCTGGTCGAGCTTGTCCAGCCGCTCCTCGCGCTGGCTGCCCCCCACGATCTCGCCAATCCCCGGCACCAGGATGTCCATCGCGCTCACCGTCTGGCGGTCAGGCTCGCACCCGTCGTCCAGCCGCATGTAGAACGCCTTGATCTGCTTGGGGTAGTTGGTCAGCACCACCGGCTGCTTGAAGTACTCCTCGGTGAGGAACCGCTCGTGCTCGCTCTGCAGGTCGGTCCCCCACTTCACCGGGTACTCGAACTTCTTTCCGGCCTTGATCGCCTCCTCGAGCACCTTCACGCCCTCGGTGTACGTCAGCCGCAGGAACGGCTTCTCGATGATCAGCTTGAGCCGGTCGATCGCCGTCTTCTCGATCCGCTGGGCGAAGAACGCCATGTCGTCGGCACGCTCCTCCAGCACCGTCTTGAACAGGTACTTGAGCATCTCCTCCGCCAGCGCCGCGTCGTCGGCCAGGTTCGCGAACGCGATCTCCGGCTCGATCATCCAGAACTCCGCCAGGTGGCGGCTGGTGTTGCTGTTCTCCGCACGGAACGTCGGCCCGAACGTGTACACGCGGCTCAGCGCCATGCAGTATGTCTCAACGTTGAGCTGCCCGCTCACCGTCAGGTGGCTCTCCTTCCCGAAGAAGTCGCTGGAATGGTCGACCTGCCCATAGGTCCACACGGGCATGTTCGCCTTGGCCGCAAGGTCGGCGCAGTGCTTGGCCGCCTCGGCGCTCTGCGACTCCTTCGCCACCCGCGGCAGCGGACGCGTCAGGTCAAGCGTGCTCACCTTGAACATCTGCCCCGCCCCCTCGCAGTCGCTGCCGGTGATGATCGGCGTGTGCACGTAGAAGAACCCGCGCTCGTGGAAGAACCGGTGCACCGCCATCGCCAGGCAGTGACGCACCCGCGCCACCGCGCCGAACGTGTTGGTCCGCACCCGCAGGTGCGCCACCTCGCGCAGGTACTCCATGCTGTGCGGCTTCGGCTGGATCGGGTACGTGTCGGGGTTCTCCACCCACCCGATCACACGCACCGCCCCCCCCTCCGCCTTAATCTCGTTCCCCCCCTTGGGGTTGGCCACGATCGTTCCGTCGCACTCAATCGCCGCCCCCGTGGGCAGCTTGCTCACCTCGTCGGCGTAATTGCTCAGCGTCCCCGGCGCCACGATCTGGATTGTGTCAAAGCACGTCCCGTCGTGCAGCGCGATGAACGACAGCCCTCCCTCCGCCTTGCTGTCGCGCCGCGTCCGCACCCACCCCTTCACGGTCACCTTCGTCCCCACCGGCGCCTTGAGAGCATCAACCACTTTCAGCCAAGCCATGCCGAGTCTCCTCTAGAGCGGCGATGGTAGTGCGCATTCCTGCCTTTCTTCACGTTCACGTTCACGTTCACGTTCACGTTCACGTTCACTTTGTCTTCCTTACCCTCCCCCGTGCGCCTCGCCCTCTTCACCGACACGCTCGGCGACGTCAACGGCGTCTCGCGGTTCCTCACCACCCTTGCCGCGCACGCGCACCACAACAACCTTCCCCTGCTCATCCTCACCTCCACGCGCCTCCGCGTTCCCTCGTTCACAACCATCGCCAACATTCCCCCGCGGTTCGCGACGCCGATTCCCCGCTACCCGCAACTCCAGCTCGCCCTCCCTTCCCGGCGCGCCCTCGCCGCGGCCGCCGACGCCTTCAAGCCCACGCACATCCACGTCTCCACTCCGGGTCCTGTCGGCCTTCTCGGTCGCGCGTACGCGCTCAAACGCCGTCTCCCGCTTGCCGCGACCTACCACACCGACTTTCCCGCCTACATCCACCATCTCTTCGATCACGAGTCCCTCACCGCGATCACCAGCGCGGCGATGCGTTGGTTCTACAAACCGGCTCGCACCATCTTCTCGCGCTCGTCCGACTACGCCGCCCGACTCCGCGCCCTCGGCTTCCCCGAGTCCCGCCTCGCCCGCCTGCGCCCGGGCATCGACCTCGATCTGTTCTCCCCCCCTTCTCCCGGCCCTGCAGGAGAAGATGTCCGCCGCTTTGGTCGGACGTATGAGGGTGCCTTGGATGGCATCGGTCTCCGATCGGTGCTCCCTTCCCTCCATCTTCTCTACACCGGCCGAATCAGCGTCGAGAAGAACCTTCCCTTTCTGACCTCGTTGTGGCCACGCACCCACGCCGCTCTCCGCACGTGCGGCATCCGGGCCACGCTCACCATCACCGGCGAGGGCCCTTACGAACCCGCGATGCGCGCCGCTCTCGCCCACCACGGCACCCGCTTCACGGGCGTCCTCCGCGGCCGCGCGCTGGCCGACGTCTACCGGTCCGCTGATCTTTTTCTCTTCCCATCCACCACCGACACCCTCGGTCAGGCCGTGATGGAAGCGCAGGCCTGCGGCGTACCGTGCCTTATCTCTCCGACCGGCGGCCCGCGCGAGATCACGATCCCGAACCAGAGCTCCCTCGTCCTGCCCATCCGCGCAGCGTCGTGGCACAACGCCATCCTCCAGCTCGCCAACGACAGTGACAAACGCGCCGCGATGTCGCACGCCGCCGCCAACAACGGCGCGTGCTACCCGTTCGCGACAAGCGCCGAGCATTTCTGGGCCAGCCATGCCTTGTCAGAGCCCGACGCGCCAGCGAGGGAAGCACGGAGCTTTGCGATCGACGCACCGTTCATGGTTTCAGCAGCAGCGACGAGCACCGGCTCTCAGTTGCGGGCTCCCCGAAACCACTAGATCCCGGCATCCGCGTCCGCTTTCACGCGCGCCGCGATCGAGTGTCGCACGACCGGCCGGTCCGGACCGACGTGGAAGTTTCTCGCCGCCTGCTGCAGACACTCGTCCGCCTTTGTCACCCGGTCGTGCTGACGCAGGTGCTCCGCCCAGCTCTCGGCGATGAACACCTCCAGCCACCGGCGCGGGTCCTCCACGCCCTGGCTCAGCATCCAGCTGATCGCTCCGTCGCGGTACCGCGTCACGCTCACCGGCCCCATCGCGGCCTTGAACGCCTCCGCGTTCTCGAGCTCGACGACGTACTCCACCGTGATCACCACCGGCCCGTCGTCTTCGCCGATCGCGCGACCCAGCACCGGGTCGGGCCACGCACCCTTCTCGTGCGCGCTCACCACCAACGGCACAAACCGCCACCGCGCCATCGTCAGCAGCCCTACCAGCGAGGCGCACGCCGCGACCAGCAGCGTCGCGTCGACCGACGAGATGAACCATTGGCCGCGCTGCCCGATCACCGGTGAGGGCAGCACCTGCCCCAGCGCTCCCCACAGCGCGCTCCCGCCCGCCATGCAGCCGAAGTGCATCATGAAGTACCACGACAGCGCCCGCCCCCGTACCCACGGCGGCGTCCCCGCCTGAGAGCTGCTGTTGCTGCACATCACCACCGTCACCCACGCCCCGCCGCCGATCACCATCGCGACGTAGGCGAGCAGACGCTCCCAGCCCGGAGAGACGAGCGCGAGCGTCGCCATACAAGCGGCCATTGCGACCGACGCAACGGCCGCGAGCCGGTTAAAGCTCGCTCGCTTCCGCAACGAACTAAACGCCAGCGCCCCGCTCACCGCCCCCGCGCCGAAGCACCCCATCAGCACTCCGTACCCCGACGCCCCCAGCGCAAGCTCCTCGCGCGCCACCAGCGGCAGCAGCGCCCACAGCGCGCTCGCCGGCAGCACGAAGCTCGTCGTCCGCACCATCACCGCGCGCATCGCCTTGCTGTACCGGACATACCGCCAACCGGCGCGGATCGCACCTACCAGCCGCTCCCCCGGCGCTCCCCCTTTGCCACCCGCCGCTCGCTCCCCCACCGGTGTCCGCCACAGCACCCACACGATCCCCCCGAAGCTCACCGCGTTGAGCGCAAACGCCGCCGGCGCCCCTCCCATCTGCGCCACCACGAATCCGCCCAGCGCCGGGCCCACCGCCCGCGCAAGGTTCATCGACAGCGAGTTGAGCGCCGACGCCTCCGCGATCCGCTGTGGGCGCACGAGCCCGCTCATCAGCGTCTGCCACGCCGGGTTGCCGAGCGCCGCCGCGATCCCCAGCAGCACCGTGAACAGCAGCAGCACCCCCGGCTGAAACACCCCCGGCTGGAGGTGGTCACCCCAGGCCATCACCGCAAGCGCCGCCGCGCACAGCCCGCTCACCCCCTGCACCGCGATCAGCAGCCGCCGTCGATCGATCACGTCCGCCAGCGCCCCCGCCGGCACACAGAGCACAAAGCTCGGGAGCGTCACGGCGGTCTGCAGTGACGCCACCAGCAGCTCGCTCCTGGTCAGCGACGCCATCGCCCACCCCGCCGCCATGTCGTGCGCACCCGACCCGATGTTGCTCGCCAGCGCGGCCACCCACAGCCCCCTGAAGACCCGGTCACGCAAAGGCGGAGTATCGACAGCCGCGGCCTCGGTCACAACGCCAGCGTACGCAGCCCACCGGGTGCCACCGGGCTCGGCTTTGCGAGACCGGTGCGTTCGGTCAGTCCACGCCGGAGCATCAGCCCCGCTCAAAGCCGCGAGCCTGATGGCACTCTGAATTGTTGCTTCGCGTACCCTTCCCAGCTTGGCCTCCCCCCTCCCCATCGTCGACTCATCGGACACCACGCCCAACACTCTCCCCGTCTCCGAGACGTTCGTCTCCATCCAAGGCGAGGGGAAACTCACCGGCGTCCCGTCGTGGTTCCTGCGCACCAGCGGCTGCAACCTCCGCTGCACCTGGTGCGACACGCCCTACGCGAGCTGGAACCCCGAGGGCACGCGCCGCACGGTGGGCGACCTGCTCGCCGAAGCGCGAGCCGCGAAGGTCAGGCACGCCGTGCTCACCGGCGGAGAGCCGATGCTCTTCGCCGCGCTCGCGCCGCTCACGCACGTGCTGCGCGACGCGGGTGTCCATGTCACCATCGAAACCGCAGGAACGCTCGCCCCACCTTCGCTCCCCCACTGCGACCTCTGGAGTGTCAGCCCCAAGCTGGCGCACTCCACGCCCCGAGACGATCCTCGCGACCCCGGCGGCGCGTGGGCCGCCCGTCACGAGCAGAGACGTCTCAACATCGGCTCTCTGCAACGGCTTCTCGACGCGCCGGGCGACCACCAGCTCAAGTTCGTCGTTGCGACCGAACGCGACCTCCCCGAGATCGACGACCTTCTCTCCAAGCTGACAGGGTGGACCCCCGCCGACATCCTGCTCATGCCTGAGGGCGTCACACCCCCGGCGCCGGCCCGGCGCACGGCCGTCGCTGCCCTCTGCCTCGCCCGCGGCTTCCGCTACTGCCCCCGCCTGCACATCGAGCTCTTCGGCAACAAACGCGGCACCTGACAGGAAATCGCCACATGCTCACCACGTTCCTCACGCTCACGCTCGCCGCTTCGTTCGCCGCCGATCCGACGTTCACCGTCACCCTCGACCCGAAGCTGCAGACCGAGCCGTACTCGGGGCGCGTGTACGTCGTGATGGTCAAAGGTTCGCGCGAGCCGCGAAAAATGATGAGCGACTGGTTCAGCCCTCCGCAGGTTTTTTCGCTTGACGTGGACAATAGAGCGGCCGGCACGCCCATCGACGTCTCATCTCCCGCGTTCAGTTTCCCGAAGTCCATGACCGACCTGCCCGGAGGCACGTACACGATCCAGGGCGTGGCCCGCCGCAGCCGCGAACACTACGCGCCGGGCGAGGGGGAGGGTGACCTCTACAGCAAGCCGCAGGAGGTTACATGGCCCCCCGCCGCGCCGGTGAGCCTGGTCTGCGACCAGGCCGTGCCGGCGTACAAGTTCCGCGAGAGCGCGACGGTCAAGCTCTTCACCGTAAAGAGCAAGCTCCTGTCTGACTTCCACGGGCGGGACATCACGCTCCGCGCCGGCGTCGCCCTGCCGCGCGGCTGGGCGGCTGACTCAAAGGAAACGTGGCCCGCGGTCTACTTCATCGGCGGCTTTGGCGGCAGTCACCGGGAGACGGGCATGATCTCTCGCCTGGGCGGATCAGACCAGCAGAAGGTCATCACTATCGTGCCCGATCCTACCAACTACTGGGGGCACTGCGTGTTCGCCGACTCGGCGAACACGGGCCCGTGGGGGCGAGCGTTTGTCGAGGAACTGATCCCCGCGGTTGAGAAGCAGTTCCGCGGGCCTGCCGGCGCGCCCGACGCCTCAGCAGAGCAGGCAGCCGCGCGCCGGTACGTCACGGGCATCTCCTCCGGCGGCTGGTCGAGCCTCTGGCTGCAGGTGAGTTACCCCGACGCGTTCGCCGGCTGCTGGTCCCACTCGCCCGACCCGGTCGACTTCCGGGACTTCCAGCGCATCGACCTCTACGCGGCCGGCACGAACATGTACGTCGATGCGCAGGGCGGGCGCAGGCCCATCGCACGCAACGCGGGGAAGAACGTTCTCTTCTACAAGGAGTTCGTCGCGATGGAGTCCGCGCTCGGGCCCGGCGGTCAGATCCAGAGCTTCGAGGCGGTCTTCTCACCGAAGGGAGATAACGGCCTGCCTCGCCAGCTCTTCGACCGCGCCACCGGCACCGTCGACGCCAATACCGCCAGGGCGTGGGAGGCGTACGACATCAGCCTCAAGCTCCGCCGCGACTGGAAGACGCTCGGGCCGAAGCTGACGGGCAAGCTGCACGTCTACGGCGGGAGCGCCGACAACTTCTTCCTCGAAGGCGCGGTCGAGAAGCTCCAAGCGACGCTCAAAGAAGTCGATCCGGAGAACACGGCCAAGGCGGTCGTCGAGATCATCCCGGGCATGGGGCACGCGATCCACGAACCGGCCCAGGAAGGGCTGTTCAAGGCCGCTGCCGCGACCGCGCCGGCAAAGTGAGGGCTACTTGCGCCCGAAGATTTTCTTCCCGATCCAAAGCACGAGAATCACGAGGATGAGGATGCCGACGACTCGACCCATGAGGTAGCTGACGTTGTAGGCAGCGGAGTTTCCGTCGACGAGTGCGAGTGTCATCGCCGCAGAGTATCGGATGGCGGGACCCCTTCGCCGGTCGCAGCGCACCCGTGACCAGAAAGACGCCCCTCTCTGATCTCAGCTGCCCTGGCAGGAGGCCACCCGGTTTCTTCGCCTTGCCGCTTGTGCGCCGGGGGCGATCGTGTAGACTGATGACGTGATCGGAGGAACGGCTGTGTGGACCGCGGCTTGCATCCTGCTCGGAATCGGCACGGTCGCCGCGCAGCCCGCCGCTCCAACCGTCCCCGCACACAAGGACCCGGTCGCCGCGACAGCGTCACTGTTCACGCCCGGTGACGAGGCGGCGCTTGTTGCCCGGCGGAATCTGCGGGCGTCGCTGCTGCCTGTGCCCCCCGCGGCGCCTGATCTGTCCGCGGCGGGCGAGAACCCGATTGACCGGTTTCTGCTGGCGGCGCAGCTCAAGGACGAGCCGGGCTCTCCGGCGTGGCGGCCCTGCGACGACGCCGCGTTCCTGCGGCGGGTCTACCTGGACCTGATCGGCGTTGGACCGACGCTCGAAGAGTCTGCTCGCTTCCGCGCCGACTGCGCCACCGACAAACGCGCCAAGCTGATCGACGAGCTGCTGGCTCGGAACGAGGACTACGCCGACCACTGGAGCGCGTTCTGGGAGGATGCGCTGGCGAGCACACCGCACAACTCAAACGGCGGGATGGCGACGCACGGAGACTACTCGACGTTCGTGCGCACGGCGTTCACCGAGAACCGCCCTTACGACGTGTTCGTCGCGCAGCTGCTGGACCCGGCGCTGCCGGGCTACAAGAAACCGGAGCGCGGAGGCACCAACGGCGGCACGGTCCGCGCGCACCTGGTCCTCAACGCCACCGCGACCGACACGCTGCAGTCCGCAGCGGCGGTCAGCCAGGTGTTCCTCGGCACGGCGATGAAGTGCGCGTCGTGCCACAACCACTTTGAGAACCTCGAGTGGCCGCAGACGCGGTTCTTCGGGTTCGCGTCGTACTTTGCGGCGGGAGGAACCGACCTCGAGATCGAGCGCTGCGAGGCGAAGACGGGGAAGGTGGTTGGTCCGGCGTTTCCGTTCTTTATCCCCGGCGCGCCGGCCGCGGTTGCTGCAGGGGAAGGCGCCCGCATGACGCGGCTGGCGCAGCTGCTCACCGACCCGTTCAACGAGCGGTTCACCGGCACGGCGGTGAACCGCTTGTGGAAGCGCTACTTCGGACTTGGACTCATCGAGCCCGCCGACGACTGGCGGGCCGAATGGCCGGCCAGCCATCCCGACCTTCTGGCTTGGCTGAGCCACGATCTTGCGGTTCACGGCTTCGATCTGAAGCGCACGATCAGGTTGATCATGAACAGCCGGGCGTACCAGGCTGCCTACGAGCCCGGGCTGGAGGAATTCTTCGACATCGCTGAGCCGCGGGCGCCGCGTTTCTTCCGGTCGCCGTCGCTGCGCCGGCTGGCGGCGGAGCAGTTGATCGACACGGTCCGCACGGCGATGACGCAGAAGCTCGACCGAAAAACCCGCCTGATCCGCGCACCGGAGTCGACCGGGCTCGCACGCTCGCTCGGGCGCGCGGCGACGCGCAACGAGGTCGTCACCGGCCGCCCCGCCGATACGTCGGTCGTGCAGGGGCTCGAGCTGCTCAACGGCGCGGAGCTCGCCACGCTGACGCGCGAGGGGGTGCTGATCGACCGGGCGGTGGCCGCGGGTGGCCGGGAGGCCGCCGCGATGGTCTACCGCGCGCTGCTCTGCCGCGAGCCGACGGCAGCGGAGTCGGACGCCGTCTCGGAGTATCTCGGCGAAAAACCGACGCCCGAGGGCGTGCAGGACGTGCTGTGGGCGGTGGTGTCCGGCCCGGAGTTTCAGTTCATCAGGTGAGTGCGCAATGGCGATGGACCGGCGGGATTTTGTCAAGACGGGCGCGGCCCTTGCCGCGGCGGGTCTTGCTGCGAGGCTCGCACCCGGCCGTACCGCGGAGCGCGGGTCGCTGGAACCGGACCCTGACGCGCCCGCTCCGACGGCCGATGCATGCATTTACATCTATCTTCCCGGTGGGGTCGCGCAGACCGACACGTGGGACCCGAAGCGGCACACCCCCTACAGGCAGGGCATGCTCGGCAGCGAGCTGCTCGGCACCTGCCCGGTGATCGAAAGCGCAGCCGACGGGGTGCGGCTCGGCGCGGGCCTGGAAAAGACCGCTGCGGTGATGGACAAGGGGTGCATCCTTCGGTCGCTGGTCAGCGACACGATGTTCGGCGCGGTGCACCTGCGCGCGCAGTACGCGCTGATGACCGGGTATATCCATCCGGCGGGCTTCAAGGCGCCGAGCATGGGGGCGCTGGTCGGTCAGACGCTCGGGCGGCGGCACCCGCTGGTGCCGGAGTACATCTATATCGGACGCGACATCGACACCAGCGACTCGGAGAAGCAGTTCATCGCCGAGTACCTTGGACCCGGGTTCCTGGGACCCGCGGCGGCGCCGTTCATGATCCCCGATCCGGGCGGCGGTCTGGCAACGCTCAGCGCCGCGGCGGGGATGACGCCGGGACGACTGGACAGACGGCAGACCCTGCTCGACCGGCTCAACGCGCTCGCGGACCGCACCCTGGTCGACTCCGATACGGCAGAAACAGTCCGCAGGATGATGACCGACGCGCGGGCGATGATGGACTCGCCGGTGAAGAAGGCGTTCAACCTCGCGGGCGAGCCCGCTGCGGTCCTGGAGGGTTACAAGGCGGCGGTCGGCCCCAAGGGCGTCGCCGACACCGGGTATTACTACGGGGAGCGGTTCGGGAAAGGGCTGCTCCTGGCGCGTCGGCTGGTGGAAGCGGGGGCACGCTTCGTACAGGTGGAATACCAGTACGGCCCGTTCAAAGGGTTCGACATGCACGAGAGCGGGGCTGCGCGCATGGACGAAATGAAGGGCCAGATCGACGGTCCGATCGCCCGGCTCATCACCGACCTGCACGAGCGCGGCATGCTCGACCGCACGCTGGTAGTCATCGGCACGGAGTTCGGGCGAACGGTCGCGTCAGCGCCGGCGGCGGGCGTTGAACCGGAAGGGGCCAGCGAGTCCCACACGGGTGAGAAGCTGGTGATCGCCGACGAGAAAATGTACGGGTTCCACGGACACTTCAGCTCGTGCAACTGCATGCTGTTCTTTGGCGGCGGCTTCAAACGGGGCCTCGCGTATGGCAAGACGGCGGACCGTCACCCGATGCTCGCCGTGGAGAACCCGGTCAAGCTGATCGACGCGCACGCGACGGTCTATCACGCGCTTGGGATGGGTCCGCGCACGTCGTTCGAGAGCGAAGGCCGGCCGATCTACATCACCAAGGACGGTAAGGGGAAGGTGGTGAAGGAGTTGCTCGCTTAGCCCCGGGGGGGCCTTACTGCCTGGGCGGCAAGGCCTCACTCGCCGTGGGCGGCACCTTCACAAAGGGGAGCGCCCGGTCGGCGGTATCGACGGCACTGCTGATATACCCGAGGTTTCGGTCGATCACCGTCAGGCGCTTCTCTACCTCCACCAGGCGGGAAGAGCTCTCGGCCAGCCGCTTGTTCACTTCCGCCAGTTCGCGGTTCACCTGCGCCAACTGGCGGTTGGAGGACTCGAGCTCCTCGCGTGACCGTGCCAGCTCGCGGAACGACGCGTTGGAAGCGCGGAGCTCATCGCGGATCTCATACGCGACGCAGCCGGGCAACGCGGGCAAAAGCGCGACGGCGAAGAAGGCTCGGCGCATGACCGGCCTTGCCCCGCGACGGTGAAGAGCGGGTGAACGCACCGTGCGCTCCGGGCTCAGGCTGCGCCGGCCGTGCGTCTCAGCACTCGCTCAGACCGACGCTCACGTTCACGGCGAGCCCGCCCTCGCTCGTTTCCTTGTACTTGCTCTGCATATCGAGGCTGGTCTGCCACATTGTGGCGACGACCTGATCGAAGCTCACCTTGGCGTTGGCCGGATCGCTGTCGATGGCGATGTTCGCCGCGGTGATCGCCTTGATCGCGCCCATCGTGTTGCGCTCGATGCAGGGGATCTGCACCAGCCCGCCGATCGGGTCGCAGGTCATCCCCAGGTGGTGCTCCATCGCGATCTCGGCCGCCATCAGCACTTGGCCCACGGTGCCGCCGAGCACCTGCGTCAGGCCGGCCGCCGCCATCGCGCTGCTGACGCCGATCTCCGCCTGGCACCCGCCCATCGCCGCCGAGATCGTGGCGCCCTTTTTGAACAGCGAGCCCACCTCCCCGGCGGTGAGCATGAAATCGAGCATGGCCGAATCGGAGGTCACCGCGTCGGGGCGTGAAGGGGCAAGCACGCCGCGGTGCTGCGAGAGGTCGCAGAACGTCGCGGCGTACATCATGACGGCGGGAATGACGCCCGCCGCCCCGTTCGTCGGCGCCGTAACCACGCGACCGAAGGCCGCGTTCTCTTCGTTGACGGCAAGGGCGAACGTGCTGACCCACTTGAGCGTCTGCTGGAAGTCCCCTCGCGTGCGGCGGAGGGCGCTGAGCCAGTTGGCCAGCGTGTCGCCCGGCCCGTCGATCGAGCGGCCCGCCATGAGCTTGTCGTGCATCAGCTTGCCGCGCCGGACGACGTTGAGCCCGCCGGGGAGCACACCGCCGGTATGGCATCCCCGGTAGACGCACTCCTGCATGGCCCGCCAGATCTGCAGCAGGCCCGTCCGGATCTGCTCGTCCGATCGCCACGCGCGTTCGTTGGCCAGCACCATCTGCGGCAACGACAGGTTGTTGTCGCGGCAGTGGCGGAGGGCGTCTTCGCCGGTCTCGCACGGATACGGAAGGCGGGCCGCCTGCGCGCCGGCCGGCACTTCACCCTCCTGCACCACGAACCCGCCGCCGACCGAGTAGTAGGTCTGGCTCTCCCTCTGTCCGTCGCTCAGAAGCGCCGTGAAGCGCAAGCCGTTGGGGTGGAAAGGCAGCGTCTGGTCGAAGTGGAAGAGCAGGTCGGCGTCGCAGTCAAACTCGACGGCGTGACCGCCCGCGAGCTTCAATCGGCCGGCGGCCTTGACGGCATCCACCCGCTCGTGCAGCCCTTCGACCTGGCAGGTGACGGGGTCCTCGCCGGCGAGACCAAGGATGACGGCCAGATCCGTTCCGTGCCCCTTCCCGGTCTTGGCCAGCGAGCCGTACAGGTCGGTGCGGACGCGAAGGACGCGGTCCAGCAGCCCTCGGTCGGCGAGGTGCCGCGTAAACCGCTGCGCCGCGCGCCACGGCCCCATGGTGTGGCTCGAGCTGGGCCCAACACCGATCTTGAAGATATCGAAGACGGAGATCGACTCGACCGGCCGCCCTTTGGCGCTGCCGTTGGCCGCGGGCGGGTTCTGCGCGGCGGAGAGGGAGGATGCGGGTGTCGGAGGCATAGTTCGGTTGATTGTTGGGGCGTCGAGACCGGTTGTCGCTAGACTGCCCGCTTATGCCGATCACAGTCAACTCGGTGGGCACAGCGTACAGCGGCAGCGCGAACCTGTCGGTGCGGCGAGACCGTTGCCAGCACTGCGGGCACGTCGTGGACCTCTCTTCCTATGACACCCGGCTCTTCTTTGTGGCGTTGTTCATCCCGCTGATCCCGCTGGCGCGCAAGCGGATCATCAACGAGTGCTCCTCCTGCCGCAAGCACTACGCCATGCCCTTAGCGGTCTGGGAGCGCGATCGGATCGAGAAGCTCGGCGGAGCGGTCGCGGAGTGGACGGCCGACCGCGACAACCCCGCGCTGGCCGCCAGAGCGGTGGCGACGGCGGTCGCTTTTCAGGCGAAGGACGAGTTCGTTGCGATGACAAGGTCGTTCACGCCCGCGCTGGCGAGGGACGCTGACTTCCTGGCGATGATCGGAGACGCCTACGGCCACTTTGGCATGCCGCAGGAGCAGGCGGCCGCGTACCGGGGCTCGCTCTCGCTGGCGGGCTCGCCGCTGGTGCAACGGGCTCTCGGGATGCGGCTGCTGTACGACGGTGAGGTTGACGAAGGAGTCGAGCTTGTGCGGTCGGCGCTGCGAGCGTGCGTCGAGCATTCCGCCGCCTCAGCGTTCGCGGCCGTCGGCGCCCTCCAGGCGCGCGGGCGTCACAGCGAAGCGCTCGACGTGCTCCAGGAGCTGAGCGAGGGGCTGCCGGCGATCGAGCGGGAGGCAGGGTTCCGCAAACTGAAAAGAATATCGGAGAAGCACCGCGCGTCCGGGAAGCCTGTCAAGGCGGCGGCGTCCGAGGGTGGCTGGGTCGATGGACCGGGCAGGAGGAACATGTCGGAGAGGGGGTGGGCCTGGCTGGCAGCCGGCGTTGCGGCGCTCGCGGTCGCGATCATCATCATCGTCGGCGTCCGCAACACCCTTGCCCGTGAGGTCTGGGTGGTCAACGGCCTCTCAGAGCAGGCGGTTGTGCGGGTCAACGGGATCAGCATGAACGTCCCCCCCATGAGCGCCGGACGGCTGACGCTGGCGGAGGGGTCTCACCGCGTCGAAGTGGTTACCCCCGCCGGGCGCGTGCCGAGCGTAGATGTAGACATCCGTACGCCGCTCTACGCGCGCCCCTTTGTCAAGCCTGTGTTCGTAATCAACCCCGACGAGCTGGGCGTGCTTGAGCACGAGACCGCGACGTTCGACCTTAACGGATCGGTACCTAGCCGGCGGCAGACCCTGCGCGGTAAGACGCTCCATAAAGCGTCCGTCGACTATCCCTTTCTGCCTCTTCCATCGACGCTCAAGATGAGCAGCAAGTCCGGCTCGGTTGAGAAGACCCGGCTCGACATCGCTCGGTCGCTCAGCACCGAACACGTAATCGCAACCGTGCTCGAGCAAGAGGGAGCAGAGGCGATGGGCGAGCTCGTGCGGAAGGGGCTCCAGCGCGACCCGAAGAACGAGGCCTACACCAACGCAGCGCGGCTGCTGGACCCCAAGGACGTGCTGAGCCTGGTACGGCCGCTGCTCGCCAGCCGGCCCCTGCTGGTTGACGTTCACCGTCTCTACCAGGACGAGCAGCGCGAGGTCAACCCCTCGCACGATCTGCTCTCGGAGTACGCGGCACAGCACGCGGCGGACCTCTCAAACGCTGCGCTGGCGTACCTGACAGCCCGGGTCACAGTCGACCGCGCGGCGCAAGAAACCCTTCTTCAACTGGCGTCGACCGCAGCCCCGCCGGAGCCCCGCGCCGTGAGGATGCTCGCCGAAACGGTCCTCGGACGCGGCGAGTTCGAGCGCGCCCTTGCCGTCGCGCGGGCCGGCCGCGCAGCCGGCGTCGCCGACGACCGGCTCAGCCTGGTAGAGCGCGATTCGCTGGTCGCGATGAAACGCTACAGCGAGACCCTGGACTTGCCCGAGATGGCGGCACCGGCTCACCTGCTATCCGGTCACACGATCAGGGCCAAGGTCCGTCTGCTCGCGCTGGCAGGGCGCGAGAAGGAAGCCCGTGACCTCGCCTACGAGACCTCCAGCCAGGCTCCCGGTGCCCGCGCCTCCCTTACCGAGTACTTCGAATGGTTGATCAAGTACGCGCAGGGGAACGTCGCGGAAGCGGCTGGTCATCTGGCGCAGGTCAGCAGCGGCGAGGGCGTCGCCATTGACGCGCTGGTCGCTCAGGGAAAGCTGACAGAAGCCGCCGCCCGCGCCGCCGCGATGGAGCAGCCGTCGTTTCTCGTACTGCTTCACGTCGCCGCCGGAGCGGCGGAGACCGGCGACGACGCGACGCTGCGCGCAGTCGCCGCCCGCATGGGCAAGATGCTTGAGTCAGCCGGGTACTGGGAGAGCAAGCTCGGCGCTCTGCTCGACGACGCAAAGCCGTGCACACGACAGGACCTCGAGGACATCCACCTCGATATCGACAACCGTGCCGCCTTCATGGTCGTCGTCGCGGCGCTCCGACCTCCGTGCCGTTCCGAGGCCCTTCGGCTCGCCAAGTTGCTCAACCCCCCCGGGCAGTTTCCCTCTCACCTTGTTGATCGGGCGATCGAGCGCCTGGCAAGGTGAAACGTTCGCTGGAACGGGGCGGCCGGCGCATCTGGAGCAGGTGGCGTTGAAGTTAACCGACCCATTCCAGGCGGCACGTCAACCGCTGGCAGCGGAAGAACACCTGCTGCGCCCGGCGCAGGGCTTCTCCATGGAGCCACGGCACGCATGGCTCCGTAGAACGCTTCTGAGCCTGGGGCTGGGCGCCGCCACGACGGCGCTGATCGCCTGGCCCTTGGCCGCTGCCGCCGTGCACTGGGGGTGGGTGGAGCACCGGCTGGTGTCGCACGGCGGGCGCGCGTTTGTCGGAGACGGCCCCGAACGGTTCAAGGCTTCCTCGTCGCACCGGTGGCTGAGCGATTGGTACAGCGTCGTGCGCACGCGCAGGGTCGACAGCGTGCTGCCGCTCGGAGAGCCCCAACGGCTTCCTCATTGGGTGGCGACGCCGGACCAGGCAATAGCGAGGGGGATGCCCGGCCAAGTAGGAAGCGTCGACACAGGAGCCACCGGGTGGCCATGGCGGTGCATCACGAGCGAGAGTTGGCAGGTATGGACGACGATCCGCACTGGAGAACCAGTGGATGCCGACCTGGTCGCACGCCCGCCGGCTTCCGGCCTCGCCCTCCGCGAACACCTACGGAGCGCGCTGGTTGTCGGAACGACGGAGTGTGGCCGGACAATCATCGGACTGCGGCCGGTGTGGAGCGGGCTGATCGCTGACACCGCGGTCTGGTCATGTGCCTGGTTGGCGGCCCTCTGGCTCGCCGGCGCTGCAACGGCGGCCACGCGGCGGCGTTGCGGGCGGTGCGTATCGTGCGGCTACGACCGCGACGGGCTGGTTGCGGCGGATCGTTGCCCCGAGTGCGGGAGGGCGGCATGAAGCGTGGAGTCAGGCGAAGCTGGTGGTGGGCCTGGCGCACCGGTGCCGCGACCTTGCTGGGCGTCGCAACGACGCTCGCGCTGGCCTACGGGGGTGCCGCGCTGAGCAGCGAGACCGACTTTGTCGGGCTCGGCGACGCCAACCTCGACGTATTGCGCGAGGGCAACGCGTGGTGGGACATCGCGCATATCGCCAGCGGCTTGCCCGACATCGAGACTGTTCGGCGCATCCGCGCGATCTCGAATTGGTCGCCCGACCTTGATCCCGTCGTCGGGGACGACGTCGCTATCGACCCTGTTGCCCAGAAGCTGGTAGATGGCGGCACCCCGTGCGACCTGTACCTCATCGGGTGGCCCGCGCGGTGCCTGTGGGGCATTGACGCACGGCTGGAGCACGTCCAAGTCGGCCTCGAGCCGGTCCCCGAATGGCTCGAAGAGATCCGCTTTGTTCATCATCCGTTCCCCACGCGCATCTGGTGGCCCGGGATGCTGGCCAACGTCGCCGTTTTCGGCGGCGGATGGCTGGCGCTGCTGGCAGGCCCGGGCGTCACCCGATGGTGGCTCAGAAGGCAACGGGGAGGCTGCCCGGAGTGCGGCTATGACGTAAAGGGCCTGCAGCCGGGGGCGGCCTGCCCGGAATGCGGGGCCGCCACCAGCAGGGTTTACCCCCAGTGAAGGTGAATCCGCCCTTGGCGGTCGCCGATACCGGGGCTATCATCCGCCCCGGTTTTTAGAGAGCCGGCGACAAGTGAACAGCCCTTGGGGGCATAGCTCAGTTTTGGTAGAGCGCATCCATGGCATGGATGAGGTCAGGGGTTCGAGTCCCCTTGCCTCCACTTTCCCAAGGAAAACGCCGGCGTGATAAACGCCGGCGTTGTTCGTTTTTGCCCCAAAGCCTGGTGCCGACAGTCCCCGGCTATCCCGGAACGCTTGCCGACCACCGCCTGAGCACCTCGCTGAGGTCCCCATTGGGCGTCGGAACAGGGCCCTGGGCGGGGCCGAAGTACTTCAGCTCGATAGCGGCAATATCACGCTCCAACTCGGCCCGGCGGGCAGGGTCGAAGGCGTCGGCCCTGTCCAGGTGCAGGCGGCGCAGGGTCATCACCGCGTTGAGCGGCGTGACGTGCTCGGGGATGGCAAAGCCGCTGGCGGCCGTCGTGGTGCGGGTCGCGCGAGCCCGTCGCCAGATAAAGATGCCGGTCGCGATGGCGACCAGTGGCACGCCGACCATCGCCGCCGTGGCCCAGAGGCCGCGCCCTTCCACCCGCACGATCCCTCCCTGAACCGGGACAAGGTCCATGTCTGAGAAGGAGCGCGAATCAACCTTTGCCACGATCCCGTCCTTGAGCCTGGGGAGCGTGAAGACCGAGCCTTGTGCCGAACCCTTCGGGCTATAGGTGATCACCCAACTCCGCTCGACGTTCAGCCGGTAGATGCCGTTCTCGTCGGGCTCCGGGTAGCCCCCCTCGGGTGCCTTGGGTTGCCCCCAACCGAAGCGGGACGTGGACGCCTCACCCTCCTGCATAACGACCGTCGGCTTCACCTCGATGCCGGC
The DNA here is from genome assembly GCA_035626935.1 of Phycisphaerales bacterium. Taxonomy (GTDB): domain Bacteria; phylum Planctomycetota; class Phycisphaerae; order Phycisphaerales; family UBA1924; genus JAJTGZ01. The sequence continues at coordinate 21,950 of DASPMT010000480.1, forward strand.
GTTCTCATCGATCGCGTACCCCTCGATCGCGCTCGCGATTCCCGCGAGCGCCTCGTTCAGGTCCGGCACGGCGCCCTTGCCGCGGAAGACAACCTCCAACTTGATCGCGCGGTCCTTCTCCCGGTCGCGCGCATCGCGCGGATCGACGACCATTGTGACCTTCAGCTCGGAAACAGGGCGCTGCGCCGGACTGTCGGCGACGGCGGCGGCGCCTACCGCGATGGGCGGTGTGTTGGAGGGCAGGACGAGGGTCACGGGTCCGGTCTGATCCTCAAACTGCATGTCCATCGTCACCTGCGGCAGGCGGTCGGCGGCGGGGTCTTTGCGGCTCACCACCGCGTACGCCATCGGCTTCTCGAGCCAGCCGTCCTGCCCGCTCTCGTTCACGCCGCGCGGCGGCATGAACGGGTCGAAGAAACCGATCGACTCAACCGTGAACCCTCTGCCCAGCGCGGTCTCGATGTTCTTCTGCAGCTTCTCGCGGAAGTTGACCTCCTGATACTGGCGGCCGACGCGGACGAAGGCGTTGGTCTGCAGGTACTTGGCGAAGCCGCCCGTCTCGCGGTCGACGGAGTTTGTGAACCGCAGCGAGAGCATGACGCCGAACTGCCTGCCGGTGCCCACACGGTCGTCGCCGTCGATGACCATGCGGAGCTTGATCTCGTCCTTGACCAGGTCGCGGTAGAGCTCCTGGAGAGAACGGAGCGATGCGCCTGCCGGGTGGTCGCCGATGACCCGGAGGGCCTGCTTAACCAGGCGCGGCTTCACCTCAGGCTCCGCTCGCGACACCGCGGACCCGATCACCCGCGCAAAGTCGCTGACGTGGCGGAACGCCGAGTCGGGCGGGAGAGCGGCGATCGCCCTCTTTATCCGCTCGACCTGATCGTCCTTCGGCGCATCGGCCGCCTCACCGGGCATCTCGTCCGCCGAGAGGAAGTTGAGCTGGCTGGTCCCCATCGCGGCGCCGAACCACCTCTCGTACACGCCGATGTCCTCACGCTCGCTGCCGGCCGCCACCGACGCCGCGTAACGGGCGGCGGCCTGCTCGAACGCGGCGAAGGCCTGGGCCTTCAGCTCGGCCTGCTTGGCGGAGTCGCCCCCCTTCTTCTGCGCGATGCGGAACTGCATGCGGTCGTAGGCCAAGCCCGCTT
>DASPMT010000481.1:0-6148 GCA_035626935.1 Phycisphaerales bacterium
CCCCTTGAACTGCCCGAGGCTGGAGAAGACTTGGCGCTGCTTGGCCCGCATCACGTACGGGCTGCGCGGGTAGTTGGCGGCGAACGCGCGATAAACGACCGCCGCGGACTCCAAGTCCAGCTCGCGGTAGTAGTAATCGGCCAGCTCGATCACCGCGCGCTCGCCGAGCTGCGAACCCGGCATCCGTTCGTGGACGCGGATCAGCAGCTCCTCACCCACCGACTCGGCGCCTATCCACCGGATGCCGTACTGCTTGCGGTTGAGCCCGTTGAGGTACCGGACACCGATCTCAAGCTCCCGCTCCACCGCCGTCACGTACTCAGGGGAGCCGGGGAACGCCTTGATCAGCGTCTCGTAGTCGTACAGCGCCTCGTACTCGTTGCTCACCGCCATCGCGTCTGCGCGGATCAGGTAGGCCTGCGGGATCAGCGGTCCGACCGTGCGCTCGCGCGGCTTAAGCCATTTGTCGATCGTGCGGTACGCGGCGGAGGCTCGCTCCTCAGCCAGCTCGCGCCGGGCCTGGGCGAGCACCGCTTCGTCGCTCCCTTCCACCGGCGCACGATCGGGCGTCCAGCCCCCTTGGCCATCGGACCTGTAGGTGGTGCTCGAGCCCGTCACCATCGGCGCCTCGCCGGTACGAGGGATCGACGGCGTCGCCCCCGCCCCAAGCGACGGCCCGTCGGCGCAACCGCCCGCCACCAACACCGCCATCAAAGCCGCGCACGCGAAGCTCTTCACGGAAGCAGGGTAGCTGAACGCACCACCGCTTTCCGCATCGTCACCGCGCCCGCCGACGCAGCTCGGCCTCCGCCCAGATCCAGTTCTCCACGTCGCCGCCGCCGGTCTGGAGCCAGCGCTCGTAGGCGAGGCGCGAAACCTGCTCGCGGTCCAGCTCGCCCTTCGGCTCGACCGAACGCCCCGCCGGACCGTCGAGGACCGCATCGGCCGGTACGCCACCCAACCCCGCCGACGCGACGGGCCCGGGCGCCGGCCGCTCGACAGTCCCCGGCTGGGGGATGATGGGCTTGAACATCGATCGAAGCTTGCGTGTCATGGGCCGGGCCTCCGTCGGTCTCCCCTCCGGCGTGTGAAGCGTACGCGGACCGGTAACCGCGGCGGCCTCAGCAGCCCGCGAAGAACTGATCGATGAACACAACAAAGTCGTTGTTGTCGAAGGCGCCGTCGGCGCCGGGGATGCCCCCAACACTCCCGCGGTCTGCTCGGGGATCTGGCAGAAAGAACCAGTCGATGAAGACGACGAAGTCGTTGTTGTCCAACGCCCCGTCCGCGCCCTCCACGCCCCCGACGCCGCCGATGTCGGCCGGGCCGCAGGACGTCTCGCGCGGCACGCCCGAGACGGTGATGTTGTCGACGCTCACGTCAAAGTCGGTGAACCCGAAGAAAAAGCCGGGCTCGAGCGTGCTGATCGCCACAACGTCGACGCGCGAGAGCACGTCGGCGAACGTCACCCCCGGGGGCAGCCGCGGCTCGAAGGTCACGGGGTCTTCGTCGCCGTACCCGCGCCAGCCGGTGGGGAGTGTTGCGCTGAGTGTGTCGGCGATCGTCACGGTGTGCGTCACCCAGGCGATGTCGATCCGGCTGTCCACCGTTCCCACGACGTAGTAGACGCTGTTCCACGGGTAATTTGATCCCTCGGGGTTGAGGCTGCGCAGGTCGATCAGCAAAGGACGCGACACCTGCTGTCCGAAGAACTCCACGCGGTCGACCTTCACGTCAAACGCCAGCGTCACCGACTCGAACCGCGAGTAGTCCCCCAGGAACGCCTGGTTGCTGTCGGTGCGGAACTCGATGCCGAAGTTGTTGAAGACCGTGCGGAAACGCTCAGCGGGATTGCCTCCCGTCGGCTCGATCACCGTCGCGCCGCCGGGGCCCTGCGGCCCCTCCCAGCCTTCGGTTCCGTTCGCGAACGTGACCACCGTCGTCTGTGCGGCCGCCTGAGACGCCATCACCCCTCCGATTACACCCGCCATCCACCTCATTGACCGCTTCATCGGCTGCCTCCGTTTCACCTCGAAGATACCTCCGCGCGGGCAAAAAACAACCGCCGCGCATGACCGCGGCGGTTGTTGATCGACTCCACTCTGCGGTGGCCTGACACCCCTGCATGAAGCGAGGATGAAACAACGGGCCTTGCCTACGCTCAAGCCCCGCAGCCGCCGAAGAACTCATCGATGTAAACGACAAAGTCGTTGTTGTCCCAGGCGCCGTCGGCCCCGGGCACCCCGCCCGTGCCGCCCCGGTCGGCCCGGCGGTCGCGAGCGAAGAAGAAGTCGATGAACGCGATGAAGTCGTTGTTGTCCAGCGTCGCGTCGGCGCCTGCAACGCCGCCGGTCCGCCCCAGGTCCGCCGGGCACGCCGCCACGCGGAGGAGCGAGCTGGAGCTGGCGCTCCCGGTTACGTCCGCGGTCGCATCGGCGGCGGGCTTCAAACGCGACCCGAAGTAGACGTAGCCGTCGTCGGCGAACATCACGCGGTTCTGCAGGACGTGCAGGAACAGCTCCGTCTCGTTGACGCCGTCGTTGTCAAGGTCCACACCGTCGCTCTCGCGCGAGACGATGAACCGCCCGTTGACCACCAGCACGTCGCTGCGGATCGGCTCGGCGTTGGTCCGACCGGCGATGGCGAAGTCGCCGCGCCCGTTGCCGCGCACGTCGAGGAACGTGGTCCACGACTCGGAGGAGCCCTCGGCAATCGCTCCGCCGGTCTGCGCGACGACAGCGCCGTTCTTCACGATCCAGCCGGTGCTGTCGGCGTTGCTGCCGCGGCTGTACCAGTCGCCGTTCCCTTCCATGAAGGACTCTGTAATGGCCGATACGGGTGCGGCCATGCCCGGAAGTGTCGAGCCCTCCTGGATGCGCACGGCGCCGTCGACAACGAGCACCTTGTCGGCAGCCTGGTCGGGGTTGGCGATGCGCCCCTGCGCCAGCCACCGGACGCCGCTGTCGCTGGTCCAGAACGAGTTGGCGTCGACGTCGGCGATCGGGTATTCGGTTTCCCCGGCCTGACCGGTCGGAACGTCGATGGGCATGCTCAGTTCCGCTTCGGCACCGACGATCCCCATCTCGTTGGCGCCACTGGGCGCGATCGCGATGGACGCCAGGAAGCTGGGACCCGCCGCGGTGAGGTTCGCGGAGCTGAACGCGTTGGCGGCGAACTCGACTCCGGGAGGAGCGCCGATCGGCGTGCCTCCGCGCGCGACGATCGTCACCGTTCCGGCGAGGTTCCCTTCGACAACCTTGTCGCCGCCGCTCACGGCCGAGATCCACCGCCCGTCGTTGAGCACCCGCGGCGAAACGTTTGTGAAGAACGCGAAGGTCTCGCCGCTGTTGTCCAAGGTGACGCTCTCCTGCGCCACCGCGGCGCCGGTGAGCCCTACGCCCGTCACCAGCGCCTGGTCTTGCGTGCCGGTGAAACCGTTCATCGTGGCGACAACCACCCAGCGGCGCCCGTCAGGTGAGCGGTGCGGGCGTGGGAAGTTGCGGAACGTCCCTCCTTCAATGCCCGGGACGACCGACTTGGGATGGCCGGGCGCGTGCGCTTCGATCGCGTAGACGACTTCCACCTGGGAATAGGCGCTACCGGCGATGGTGCACAAAGCGACGGCGGCGGACAACGAGCACGCATTCAAGCGGGTGTTCATGCCTTCAGTATGCCCCGCCGAGCCCCCCTCTACCACCGGGGATTTGCGCCCAATCCGCGGCGGTGGGGTACGCTCCGGCGTCGTGGAACTCACCGCCCTCCGCTACTTCCGAGCCATCGCCCGCGCAGGCCACATGACCAGGGCCGCGGCGACGCTCGGCGTCACCCAGCCGGCCCTCAGCGCGGTCGTCAAGAAGCTCGAAGCCGAAGCGGGCGCTCCGCTGCTGCACCGGACCGGCAAGGGAGTGACCCTCACCGACGCCGGGCGCGTCTTCCTGACGCACGCGGAAGAGTCGATCAGGCGCGCGGAGACGGCTGTTTCCGCCGTCCGGGAACTCGTCGGGCTGCAGGCCGGCTCCATCCGGATCGGCGGCGGCGCCACCGCGACCACCTACCTGCTGCCACCCGCGATCGGGGTGTACCGCAAGCAGCACCCCGGCGTCCGTTTTTACGTCCGCGAACACGGGTCGTCGTCGATCGCGGCCGCGGTGATCTCCGGCGAGCTCGACATGGGGATCGTCACGCTGCCGCTCAAGCGCGCGGAGGGCGCGAGCCTGCTCACGACGGCGCTGGCCGACGACGAGCTGCGCCTGATCACGCCGCCCGGCCACCGGCTGGCCGAGAAGAAGGCGTTTGCGTGGAAGGAGCTGGAGGGGGAGCGGATCGTCGCGTTCGAGGCCGGCAGCGCGGTGCGGGAGCTGATCGACCGCTCGGCGGCGGCGACGGGCGTGTCGCTCAACGTGGTCATGGAGCTGCGGTCGATCGAATCGATCAAGCAGTCGGTCGCGGCCGGCATCGGCGTCGGGTTCGTCAGCCGTTTCGCCCTCGACGCGGAGCACCCGGGCGCTTCGTGCCGCGACGGCAGACTGGTGCGCTCGCTGGCGATCGCCAAGCCCAACGACCGTGCGCTGTCGCCGGCGGCCAGAGCGTTCGAGACGACACTCCTGCAGGCGGCCCGCCGTTCATAGACGCGATGGCCTCATACCGTCTATCCGCTCACACGGCCACTGTCTTCACGTTGGTAGCGACATCAAACGCCGCTTCGGTCTTCGCTTTCACCTCGTCGACGGTCATCCCCGGCGCGACCTCGGTGAGCACAAAGCGTTGCTTCGCGCGATCGAACTCAAACACCCCCACTTCGCTGATGACCATGTCGACGCAGCTCTTCCCTGTCAGCGGGAGCGAGCACTGCTTCACCAGCTTCGGGCTCCCGTCCTTGGCGTTGTGCTCCATCGTCACGACAACGCGCCTCACACCGGCAACCAGGTCCATCGCTCCGCCCATCCCCTTGACCAGTTTGCCCGGCACCATCCAGTTGGCGATGTCCCCCTTCTCACTGACCTGCATCGCCCCCAGGATGCACATGTCGATGTGCCCGCCGCGGATCATCGCGAACGAGTCGCTCGATGAGAAGTACGCCGCCCCCTTCCGGGCCGTCACCGTCTGCTTTCCGGCGTTGATCAGGTCGGCGTCTACCTCCGCGTCGGTCGGGAAGGGCCCGATCCCCAGCAGGCCGTTCTCGCTCTGCAGCCAGACGTCCATCCCGGCGGGGATGTAGTTGGCCACCAGCGTTGGCATGCCGATGCCCAGATTCACAATGTAGCCGTCCCGCAGCTCCTTGGCCGCCCGTTGTGTGATCTGGTCGCGCGTCAGTGGCATGCGCAACCCTAGGGCCCGTTTTTCCCCCCTCGCTCGCCCTGCTTTCACTCCGGTTTCACTCGCTCGGATCAACGTTTGGAGGTCCCGGCAACGAGCCGTGAGCCCCCCAACACACCGGCACCCATCAGCAAGGACATACCTATGGCCAGGAACAACCGCAACGACGATAACCGCAACAGCGGCCAGCGCGGCGATGGAGACCGCGGCCAGCGCAGCGAGGGCGGGCAGCAGCAGAATCAGAACCGGCAAGGCCAGCAGGGCCCCGGGCAGCAGAAAAGCCGCCAGCAGAACAGCGACACGGCAACGCAGAATCGCGGCGGCAGCTCAACCGTCGGGCGCGATGTGGACAGCCAGTCGAGCCGGCAAGGTGACAAGCAGTTCGACCGCCAGTCGCACCGTACGGGCGGCTCGAGCGACGTGGACCGCGTCCCTGGCCGGTCCGGCGGGGGCGGCACGAACGTAGAGAATCTGACCGATACGGACAAAGAGGAATCCAGCATCGACGAAAACTCCGGCACCAGCAGCAACCCCTCGGCACGCCAAGGCCAGAGCAGCAGCAAGAGCCAGACGCCCGGCAGGATGGGCGATGACGACTGCGACTGCGCCGGCAAGAGCCGCTGAGGGATTCGATCGACGCCCCCTTAGACGGGGCAGCGCAACCGCCCGCGGGTCAGGGTGCTCGTTTCGAGAACGGATGAACGAGAAGGCGAGATGCGTGAGAACGCAGAAAGCAGTCTTGAACAGACGGACTCAATGTGGGCGTCACGATTCAAAGGCGGCTTGAAGAAAAACCGGCACGACGACGCTCAAGCCTTCTCCGGGTGCAGAG
>DASPMT010000482.1:0-2411 GCA_035626935.1 Phycisphaerales bacterium
CCACGCGGCCTGCGTCGTGCGGTAAAAGAGCCGGCCGCGGACCTTGGCGTAGATGTCGCGCCGGTCGATGACGCCGTCGCGCCAGCCCAGTACGCGGTCTGGGTAGGTGCCGGTGACGGCGTCGAAGTCGTTGAGGTTCTCGCCGCTGTCCCAGCGGCCGTTGCGGTTTGAGTCCTGCCAGCCGCTGGTGCCGTTCTTGTTGCGGTCGGGCAGGCCGCTGTCGATCAGGCGGGCGAGGTCGTCGTCGGCGGTGAACTCGGCGGTCATGCCCGCGGCCGGCGTGCCAGTGGTGAGGGCAGAGGAGAGGACGAGCTTGCCGTCGCCGTTGGCGTCGTAGTGCTTGACGAAGACGTCGTAGTCGTCGACGTAGCCGTCGCCGGTGGCGTCCTGAAAGGCGTTGTCGGCGGATCCGTTGCCGTCGTAGTCGCGGCTGGCGGGAGGGATGCCCGTCGCCTCGCCGGCGTGGTTGACGCGCAGGCGGTTGTCGCCGTCGACGTCGTAGGCGGCGATGCCGGTGAAGAGATCACGCAGCTTGGCGTCGAGGGTGGCGTTGATCCCGTAGAAGTCGCTCTTGATCACCAGCGGGTCGCCGGTGGGCTTGTCGACGTCGGTGAAGCCGGCGCCGATGGAGCCTTCGATGTTGACGTTGCGGCCGATCATGACCTTGGTGGGGCTCACGATGGCGTGCCTGTGGCGTTTGGTGAGCTTGTAGTCGCGGTAGATGGTGCGGGTGACTGGGGCGGTGCCGTCCTGGCTGCCGTAGGCGAAGCTGGTGCCATTGGCGGAGATCGACGAGTAACCGGTGGAGACGATGCGGACGGTGTTGCCGTCGGCGAGCGGGATGTAGGTGACCTGGTACGCCGCGGGCTTGGCGCCGGCGTCTGTGGCGGTGCCGTCGATGGCGACCACGGGCGTCACGACCCAGTTGGTGGTCTTGTAGACGGTGCTGTCGACGCCCGTCGGAGCGCCGTTAATCGAGGCGGTGGAGGAGTTGCCGGCGAAGACGAGCTTGTTGTTGTCGGCGTTGTGGCAGTTAACGAGCGCTTGGGCGATGCCACCCGGGAGGCCCGACTCGGCGAAGCCCGAAGGGTTCTGCACGGCCATGCGGGTGTCGGAGGTGGTGGCGGTGCCGCACCACATCTTCCACATCAGCGAGCCGGTCAGGTCGCTGGAGGAGATGATGAAGCGTGACGAAGCCTCCTGGAGGCGCTTGACGCCGACGGTCAGCCCGGTCTCCGCGGCGCCCGTGGCGCGGATGACGTGGATGTGCGTCGACGCGGTGCGGAGGTTGCCCTTGCTGGCGATCGCCATGGCGACGCCGAGGCTGCCGAAGAGCACCAGGAACATCATCGCCAGGATGGCGACGACGCCGCGCCGGTCGAGACGGTTCTTCCTGCGGGTCGGGCTGGCAGGGCGGATCGGGGTGGTCATGGGCGGTCCTTGGGCCTCCGAGGACACGGGAGGACTGCGGGCTGGTTCACGGCACGATCCAGACCAGGCGGGCCATCTCGGCGGGCTGGGTCTGGCCGGGGGCGAGGTAGGTGACGATCACGGTGACGCGGAGGGCGTATTGGTCGACGCGGAGAACGGGGGCGGAGCCGGTGTTGTCGTAGTCGTCGCCGCGGACGACGGCGTAGTTGAAGGGCTCGACCTTGTCGACGATGACGCGCTGGCGCCAGCCGCGGAGCGCCACGTTGAGCCCGCCGGAGGTTTCAACGACGCCGTTGATGTCCGTCTGGGTGATGATGCGGCCGGAGGAGTCGACAGGCCCGGCGTTTGCGCCGCCCTCGCCGAACTCCACGCCGTCGAAGTCGTCGACGTCGTCGTAATCTGCGGGCACGGTCTCGCCGGTGTCGGGGCCCCAGCCGGAGAGGACCGAGCCGGTCTTGAACAGGCCGGTCACCGGGTCGTGCTTGGGGAGCTGGCGCATGCGCTCGCGCACCTCGCCGGCGAGGTAGGCGCCGGTGGCGCTCTGGCTGGAGAACTGGTTGGCTGTGTAGAAATAGCCTTGCGCCTCGATCAGCGCGAGGACACCGACGGCGAGGATGACCATCGCCAGGGCGCACTCCAGCAGCGTGAAGGCTCGCGCCGGGGGGCGGCGCTTGCGGCGCTGCGCAGAGGACGGAATCGAAGGCGTGGTGACGTGGGAGCCCATGACCGCTCACTCCGGGCCGCTGGTGTTCCCGGTCCTGCTGCGCTTGGGCGCAGGAGAAGTCGGGGGCACGCGGCCGCGGCTGAGGTATCGGTTACTTCACGACCTGACTCATCTTGAAGATGGGCAGGATGATGGCCATGGCGATAAAGCCGACGACGGTGCCCATAAGGATGATCATGATCGGCTCGATCATGCTGGTGACGGCCTTGATCTGGTCCTTGAGGGCCTTGCCGTAGTAGGCGGAGATCTCGTCGAG
>DASPMT010000483.1:0-2879 GCA_035626935.1 Phycisphaerales bacterium
GCTGGACCTCACCTCACCACCACCTCCGGCACCGCCGCCAGCAGCTTCCGCGTGTACGGGTGCTCCGGCGCGTTCATGATCTTCTCCCGCTCCCCCTCCTCCACGATCGTCCCCGCCAGCATCACCGCCACACGGTCGCACATCTGGTTCACCACCGCCATGTCGTGGCTGATGAACAGGTAGCTCAGCCCCATCTCACGCTGCAGGTCCGTCAGCAGGTTCAGCACCTGCGCCTGCACGCTCACATCCAGCGCGCTCGTCGGCTCGTCGCACACAAGCAGCGTCGGGTGGAGCATCAGCGCCCGCGCGATCGCGATCCGCTGCTTCTGCCCGCCGGAGAATTCGTGCGGGTACCGCTCCATCGCCGACGCCGGCATCCCGCACCGTTCGAGCATCTCCGCCGCGCGCCGCCGCACCTCGCGTCCTGTCAGCTTGCGCTCGTGCACGATCAGCGGCTCGCCGACCACCTCCGCCACGCGCATCCGCGGGTTGAGCGAACCCCCCGGGTCTTGGAACACGATCTGCATCCGCCGCCGCAGCCGGCCGATCACCGCCCCAGGCGCGCGCAGCACATCCTCACCCTCGAACGCCACCGTTCCCTCCACCGCCGACGCCGGCAGCAGCCGCAGCACCGCCCGCCCGACCGTCGTCTTCCCGCACCCCGACTCGCCGACCAGCCCCAGCGTCTGCCCCCGCGCCACTTCGAACCCCACACCGTCGACCACCTTCACCCGATCCACCGCCCGGCGCAGAATCCCCCCCTGTTGCCCGGGGAAGCTCACCCGCAGGTCTCGCACGCGCAGGAGCGGTTCATCCATCGCACCCATGGTACGAACGCCTGACCGGCGATGACGCACGCCCAGCCACCCCCTTGGCTGTTCCCGCGGCCGCGCCCAGGCCGATACCATCGGCCGTGAACACCACCCGCACCTTCGCCGCCCTCTCGCTCGCCGCCCTCTTCGCCGTCGGAGGCGTCGGCTGCGAAACGCCCGCCTCCGCGTACAAGGACCGAGGCGACACCTATTTCGGCGTTCGGCAGGACCATGCGGCGATCGAGAACTACGAGCACTACCTGCAGCTGCGCTCCGGTGACGAGGCCGCCCGTTTCAATCTCGCGCAGTCCTACATGCGCTCGCAGAACCCCGCCAAGGCCGCCGATCACCTTCGCATCCTTCACACCCAGAACCCCCGCAACACCCAGTACACCGAAGCCCTCGCCGAGGCCCTCCTGGTCGGCGGTCGCCGCGACGAGCTGTACCGCCTCCTCAAAAGCGAAGCGCTGGAGCAGCAGACGATGCAGGACTGGCTGCGCCTGGGCACGTACGCGCTCCGCCAGGGCGACAAGGACACCGCCAAGGTCGCCCTGCTCGCCTCAGCAAAGGTCGACGCCGGTCGCTCGTGGCAGCCGCACGTCGCCCTCTATGACTACTACCGCTCCATGGGCCAGCGCGCCGAGGCCGTGCGCCGCCTCCGCATGGCCGCCTGGGTCGCGCCCCTCAACGCCGAGGTCACCCGCCGCATCGCCGAAGCAGGCGAGGTGAGCGGACCCACCTTCGCCCTCCGTCCAGCCGAGTGGGACGCCCGTGTCTTCGACAACCCCTCCGAACCGTTCAACCCCTTCGAGAAAGCGCCTGCCACCGCGAGCGGCGAAGGCGGGCAAGGCGGCGGTGATAGCCAAGGCGACGGCAACCAGCCCTGACCCGCGCACTTCAACGCAGATTCCCCGGCTTGACAGCTTCCCTTAGGGAATGTATACTTCATCCGGATAAACGGATGAATAAGGCTGCCTCCACATCCTTGGTCGACAGGCTTACCGCCCTCAGCGAGCCGGTCCGCCTGCGCCTCCTGCGGCTGCTTGAGAAGGAAGAGCTCTCCGTCGGCGAGCTCGCCCGCATCGTCCAGCTCCCTCAGTCCACCGTCAGCCGGCACCTCAAAGTCCTCACCGACGGCGGCTGGATCGTCAGCCGCTCCGAAGGCACCAGCACGCTCCTCCGGCTCGTGCGCGACGACCTTGAGCAGGCCCACCGCGACCTCTGGCACACCGTCCGCGAGCAGATGGGCGCAGGCGCCGAGCTCGAGGAGGACAACCGCCGTCTCACCGGTGTCCTCAACGAGCGCCGAGGCGATACGCAGGCCTTCTTCGGCCGCGTCGCGGGCCAATGGGACGGCGTACGGCAGGAGCTCTTCGGCGACCGCGCCACCGTGCAGTCGCTCCTTGCGCTCCTTCCCGCGCACTGGACAGTCGCTGACATCGGCTGCGGCACCGGCAACGCCGCCGAGGTTCTCGCCCCGCTGGTCGCCAAGGTGATCGCGATCGACCAGAGCGACGCGATGCTCGCCGCCGCGCGCAAGCGACTCAAGGGGATCGACAACGTCGAGTTCCTCCGCGGCGACGTCGAGAAGCTGCCGCTCAAGGACGCCAGCGTCGACGCCGCCGTCTGCGTGCTGGTCCTCCACCACATCGAGGACCCCGCCGTCGCCTGCGCCGAGATGGCCCGCATCCTCAAGCCCGGCGGCACCTGCCTCGTCGTCGACATGGTCGAGCACGACCGCGTGCAGTACAAGCACGCCATGGGTCACCGCTGGCTCGGTTTCGGCATCCCCGAACTGGTCCGCCTCCTCGGCGCCGCCGGCCTGAGCGACGTCCGGTTCTCCGTCCTCCCCGCCGCCGCGGACGCCAAGGGCCCCGGCCTCTTCGCCTGCACCGCCCGCAAATCCGCGCCGTTGCCGCGCAAACGCCCCGCCTAGTCCTTCCTTTCTTACCCACGTCTCACCCAGCGCCTCACGTCCAAAGGAACCTCATGACCACCGCCCCAGTCCGCCCTTCCACAAAGAAGATCATGACCCACAGCCCCGTCGCCGTGCCGACCGTCGACCGC
>DASPMT010000484.1:0-3440 GCA_035626935.1 Phycisphaerales bacterium
CACTACAACGGCACCGTCTTCCACCGCGTCATCAACGGGTTCATGATCCAGGGCGGCGGCTTCGACAGCGCGATGAAGCAGAAGCCGACCGACTCGCCGGTTAAGAACGAGTGGCAGAACGGGCTGAAGAACCACCGCTACACCGTGGCGATGGCCCGCACCAGCAACCCCGACAGCGCGACCGCGCAGTTCTACATCAACGTCGCCGACAACGGCTCGCTCGACCGCGCCAGCCCGATGACCGGCGGCGCCGGGTACGCGGTGTTCGGACGCGTGGTCGCCGGCAAGGATGTCGTGGACAAGATCAAGGCCGTCAAGACCACCGTCAAGGGGGGCATGCCCGACGTGCCCGCCGAGGAGGTCGCGATCCGTAGCGCCCGGAAGCTGACCGAGGAGGAGGCGGCCAAGGTCAAGAACACCGACGTCAAGCCGGAGGAAACGAAGCCGGCCGACAACACCACGGCGCCCGCCAAGCCCGCGGAAAAGAAGTAACGCCGCGGCACGATCCGGTTCGAGCGGGGCCGCCGCCGGGCGGCCTTTTTTCATTGGTCGCGCGGCGCAGGCCACAGGCGCTACGCTCGCCGCATGACCACCTCCTCTCCCTCCGCCAACCCGTTCGTCGTCCTCGAAACCTCCATGGGGAACATCACCATCGAGCTCGACAACGCCAAGGCGCCCCTCAGCACGGCGAACTTCCTGCAGTACGTCGACGGCGGGCACTACGACGGCACGATCTTCCACCGCGTGATCGGCAACTTCATGATCCAAGGGGGCGGCTTCACGCCGTCGATGGACCAGAAGAAGACCGGCCCGCAGATCAAGAACGAGTGGAAGAACGGGCTCTCGAACAAGAAGTACACGCTCGCGATGGCCCGTCTTGGGAACCAGCCCGACAGCGCCACGGCGCAGTTCTTCATCAACGTGCAGGACAACGCCTTCCTCGACCAGCCGCGCGACGGCGCGGGGTACGCGGTCTTCGGCCGGGTGACCGCCGGGACGGACGTGGTGGACAAGATCAAGGGCGTGCGCACGGGCGTCAAGAACGGGATGGGCGACGTGCCGGTCGAGCCGGTGGTGATCACCAAGGCGCGGCGGGGCTGAACAGCGGGACCGGCGTTGAGAATTTGAAAAGGCCTCGGGCATCGCCCGAGGCCTTTGTGATTTCGACGGGACTGGTTCTCAGGCGAGGGCGGGCGCGGGGACCGTGCCGTTGCTAGCCGGAGCGGGCTTATGAGCCGGCTCGGGGTGCTCGTGCTTCTTGTGCGAGCCCGCCAGCAGGACGTAGATGCTGGGGACGAAGAGGAGGGTGAAGAATGTGGAGATCAACATGCCGGTGACCAGCACGATGCCGATGTTGTTGCGCGCGGCGGCGCCGGCACCGCTGACGAAGATCAGCGGCGCGTGCCCGGCGACGGTCGCGACGCTGGTCATGAGCACGGGCCGGAACCGCGTCACGGCCGCCTGGCGTGCGGCCTCAACCTTCGAAAACCCCTGCTCCTGCAGGTGGTTGGCGAACTCGACGATGAGGATGCCGTTCTTGGTCACCAGGCCGACAAGCGTGATCAGGCCCACCTGGGAGTAGATGTTGATCGTGGCGTCCTTGACGCCCAGGAACGTGAAGATCAGCGCACCGGTGATGGCCAGAGGGACCGACCCCAGCAGCACGATCAAGGGATCACGGAACGAGCTGAACTGCGCGGCCAGGACCAGGTAGATCAGGCCGATCGCAAAGCCGAGCGTCACCACCAGCGATGACCCTTCCTGCTTGAGCTGGCGCGACTCGCCCGCGTAGTCGAGCGAGTAGCCCTGCGTCGGCAGGATCGTCTTCGCCGCCGCTTCGAGCGCCGCCAGCGCCTCCGCCTTGGTGACGCCCTCGCGGACGACGGCGTTGATCCGGAACGCGTTGCGCTGCTGGAACCGCGCCAGCGTCCGCGGCGCGGCGCTCATCTCGATCCGCACGAACGAGCCGACCTGCACGGTGCCGCCGTTCTTCGTGCGCACCTTGAGCTGGAGGAGCTGAGAGGGGTCAGCGCGTCCGATCTCCTCGACCTGCGGGATCACCTTGTAGCTGCGCCCTTCGTAGTTGAACCGGTTGACGTAGCCGCCCGACAGGAGGACGGCGAGGTCACGCCCGACCGTCTCCAGGTCAAGCCCCATGTCGGCGACCTTCTGCCGGTCGATGATCAACCGCGCCTGGGGGAGATCGATCTTCAGGTCCGTGTCGGCGTAAAGGAACATCCCGGATCCGAACGCCGCGCCGACGAGTTGCCCGGCGTACTGAGCCATCTGCTCCGGCTCCTGGCTGCTGGTAACGACCAGCTCGACGTCGTACTGGCCCGCGCCCGGGAGCGGGTTCGGCAGGAACGGCACCGCCTGCACGCCTGCGACGGGCGCGACCAGCCCGTACGCCTGGCCGAGGATCTCCTTGGTCGTCCGCTCGCGCTCGTCCCACTCCTTCATGTTCGCGCCGCCGAAGCCCATGCTCGGCGACATGACCACGCGCCACCGCACCTTCTGCTCGGGGATCGCCTCCAGCGACCTGCTGACCTGCGCGGCCGCCGCCCGCGTGCTGTCGAGCGATGCGTCGGGCGCCGCCAGCAGCACGAAGAACACGATGCCCTCGTCCTCCTTCGGGGCCAGCTCCTTCTTGCTGTTGTTGTAGAGCGGGATAGCGCCCAGCGCGATCACCACCGCGGCGGCGGCCATCGTCCACCGCAGCCCGATCGTGACGGAGAGGAGCGAGGCGTAGCCGGCGCGCAGACGCTCGAACACACCGTTGACGAACCGGACGAACCGGCTCTCCTTGCCGTGCGCAGGCACGAGGATCATGCTCATCACCGGGCTCAGGGTGAGCGCCACCACGCCCGAGATGACCACCGCCGCGGCCAGCGTGAACGCGAACTCCTTGAACAGCACCCCGGTCAGGCCGCCCTGAAACCCGATGGGCGCATAGACGGCGGCGAGCGTGATGGTCATCGCCACGACCGGCAACGCCAGCTCGCGGGCCCCGATCAGGGCGGCGTCGAGCTTGCTCTTCCCTTCGCGGATGTGACGCTCGACGTTCTCCACCATGACGATCGCGTCGTCAACCACAAGGCCGACCGAGAGCACGATCGCCAGGATCGTCAGCAGGTTGAGCGAGAACCCCATCAGCATCATCGCCAGCGCGGCGCCCACGAGCGAAACCGGCATCGCCACCAGCGGCACGATCACCGTCCGGACCGATCCCATAAACAGGAACACGACGACCGCGACGATCCCGATGGTCTCCAGCAGCGTGGTCGTGATCTCGCTGATGGCGTTGCTCATGTAGTACGTGCCGTCGAACGCCATCTCCATTGTGACGCTGGCGGGGAGCTTCGGCTTGATCTCCTCCATCTTCGCCCGCAGGCGCGAAGCCACCTCCAGCTCGTTGCTGCGCGGCAGCGGCCACACCGAGA
>DASPMT010000485.1:0-7962 GCA_035626935.1 Phycisphaerales bacterium
GCTTGAGGCTGACGGTTGCGATCTGCTGCTCGACCCCGAAGAGGTCCGGGCCCACAATCCCCTTGTAGGTCTGGTAGCTGGTCGGACCGCTGGTGTCGTTGAGCTTCTGCAGGATCTCCGGCGGCAGACCGAGGCTCTGCACGCGGTCGGGCGCGACGACCGGGCGGTAGGCCGGGTCGGCGGCGGGGGGGCGCACGGTCGCGCCCTGGGTATCGCGCCGGATGGCCCCGAGGATCGAGCGCCGCAGTTCCGGCTCGCTGTCAGGATGGAGCGGTGTGGCGCAGCCGGCCGCGGCGGCCAGGGCAACAAGCAGGCTTGCGCCGAGCCGGTGGCGGGCGCCGGCGGCTCGGTTGCGGTGGGGGGTGCGGCGGGTTGTCTGGTGCGGCATCAGGGGTGGAGGGTATTGGCGGTGGGAGGGCGTGGGGGTCGATAGTGGGAACTCGCCCAGCGGATTGCGGACGATTGTGGGGGAGAAGACACGCAGTCCGGTGGGGAAACGCCTCGGGTGCAGCGGGCGGGTAGCATTGGCGTCTGCACGGATGAAGCCCCTATTTTCCGGTCGAAGGAGTCGACGCACCATGGCCACCCCCATCACCTCACGACCCACGCTCCTGGCGGCGGCGCTGCTGCTGGGCATGCCCGCGGCCATCGCGCTCGCGCCGCTGCCGGCGGCCCTGGCGCAGGAGGCGGCGATGCAGCGCGTCGAGCCGTACGTGGTGGTGTTTACCGCCAGCGAGGTGCCTGTGCGTGCGGGCAGCTCGACAATCTACTACCCAATCGTCTTCCCCAAGCCGGGTGACGCGCTGGTGGTCGACGGCGAGACAACCGGGTGGCTCCGCGTGATGTACCCCGCCAACGTCAGGGCATTCATCGGCGCCGATGAGGCCCAGGAGAGCGGCGCCGGAAAGGTGCGGCTGACAAAGCCCAGCAAGCTCAAGGCGCCCAACGCCAACAGCGGCATCAAGGGCGCGTTTCTCGGGGTCCAGGAGAACGAACTCCCCATCGGCACCGAGTTCAAGGTCGCCGACACGATCAAGGACGACGCGGGCAAGGTGATCGCCTACGCCGTGGAGCCGCCGTCGGGCGCTCGCGGCTGGATCAGCCGCGAGGCCGTCCGCCGCGCCACCGACAGCGAGGCGGCGCCCGTGCTGGCCAAGCTGGCGACCGCGCCCGCCGTAACGCCTGTCAGCCCGAGCGGGGCATCGCCGTCCGCCCCGACCGCCAACACCCCCGCTGACACGACGCCCGCCGCTCAGCCTGAGCCTCAGCCCACACCGCCGCCGATCGATCTGTCGCGGCCGCAGAATCCGCCCGTCGAGCCTGTGGCGCCGCCGTCACCCCCGGCGGCCGAGCCGTCCGCCCCGCCCACACCCCCCGCCCCGCCCCCCGTCGCTCCAGCGGTCATTCCCACCACCGAAACGCCGGGCACGCGGCCTGCGCCTGCGGCACCCGTGGCCACCCCGCCCGGGATGGAGATCCCCGGCACCGTTCCCGTCGGCGATAAGGACGGCGGCGGTTCGCCAGTGCGCTCCGCTCCTGCCATCCGGGCCGACAGCGTCGAAGCACTGAAGGAGCTGTTCAACAGCGTCCGCGCCCAGCCCGCCGGCAGCGCCGAACTCGAGCCCGCGATTGCCGAGTTCGAGCGATTCAAGCGCGGCCTCGGCTCCAGCTCCCGCGACCAGGCGCTCGCCCGGCAGCTCGATTCGTACATCGAAGCGATGAAGATGCGCAAGGAGGTCCGCGACCTGGCCAACGCCAACGCGCAGATCAACCGCGAGACCGAGCTGATGAAGAGCGACGTCGGAAAGCGCGTCATCGAGCTCGAACGCCAGCGGGTCTACAACGTCATCGGGCGTCTTGTGCGGAGCACCGTCTACGACGGCGGCCGGGCCCCGGTCCTTTACCGCGTGATGTCGCCCGAGCCCGGCTCGGCCCGCACGCTCGGGTACCTGCTGCCTGACCCGAACTTCGACTACGCCGCCAAGCTCGAGCAGGTGGTCGGGATCATCGGCGAGGTCCGGCCCGACGAGTCGCTCCGCACCAATCTGATCGTCCCCAAGCGCGTGGATGTGGTCTCGCTGGCGCCGATTGTGGTCTCCCCCGATATCCCCGGCCTTGTCGTGCCGCGCGGCGGCCAGCCGGCCGAGCGCCCGCCGTCCGAAATGCCCAGGCTCCCCGGTTCGACGCCGCCCGCAGTGTCACCGCCGACGCGCCCACCGGCGGTCGAGCCCGAAAAGCCGTAACGACTCCCAGCCATGGGCGCCACCGGTCTCGGCTCTGCGAGCGTGGCGGCTGCGCGCATCGGTGAGAACGCGAGCCGAGCTCCGGCGGGCCCGGGTTCGTTCGGCTACATTCGGCCCATGCAACTTTCCCGCCGCGTCACGTCGCTCAAGCCCTCTTCCACCGTCGCGGTCATGAACAAGGCGAAGGCGCTCAAGGCGGCGGGCGTCGACGTGCTCAATTTCTCGGCCGGCGAGCCCGACTTCCAGTCCCCCGCGGCCGCCGTCGAGGCGGCGGCCGCCGCGATGCGGACGGGCAACACGAAGTACATCGACACCGCCGGCGACGTGCAGACGCGGGAGCTGGTCGCGAAGATCCTCACAGAGGTCAACCGCATCCCCGGCGTGACGAAGGACCACGTCCTGATCACCGCCGGCGTGAAGATGGCGCTCTACCTCACGTTCCAGGCGCTCTTCGACGTGGAGAAAGAAGGCGAGCAGAAAGAGCTGCTGCTGCCCGTGCCCTCGTGGGTCAGCTTTGCGCCGATGGCGACGCTCGCGGGCGCAAAGGTCGTCGAGATGCCCACGACTCCGGAAGGCAACTTCAAGATCACCCCCGACCAGCTGCGCAAGGCCATCACTCCGCGCACCCGCGCGATCCTGATGAACAGCCCGAGCAATCCGTGCAGCACGATGTACACCGGCGTGGAACTGGATGCGATCGCCGCGGTCATCGCGGAGGCGGCCAAGGGTGTCGCGCCGGAGATCGCGATCGTCTCCGACGAGCTATACCAGAACATCGTGTTCGGCGGCGTGCCGCACGTGTCCATCGGCTCCTTTCCCTCCGTGGCGGAGCGAACGCTGACGATCAACGGGCCGGGCAAGAGCTTCGCGATGACCGGCTGGCGGCTGGGGTGGGTGAGCGGCAGCGGCGACTTCGGCAAGCAGCTGATCGGGGCGCTGACCAAGCTGCAGGGGCAGAGCATCACGTGCGTGCCGGGCTTTTCGCTGGCGGGCATGCGGGCTGCGCTCACCGAGTGCGGGCCGGAACTCGAGAAGATGCGGGCCGCCTTCGCTCGGCGCGCCGAGGTGATGTTCAGCGAGCTGTCGAAGCTGCCGGGTGTCAAGGTGGCGCGCCCCATCGGCGCCTTCTATGTCTTCCCCGACATCTCGGTGCACCTGGGCAAGACGACGCCCAAGGGCGTCAAGATCAACGGCGCCGCCGACTTCGCCGGTGCGCTGCTCGATGAGCACAACATGGCGGTCGTCCCCGGTGAAGACTTCTCCTCGATCGTCGGGCACAAGCACGTGCGCATGTCGTTCGCCTGCTCCGAGGAGCAGATCCGCGAGGGCGTGCGCCGGCTCGGCGCGTTCATCGGCTCGCTGAAGTGACGGTCACGGCCTGGCGGGCGCGGGCCGGGTCGGCGCTGAAGGGAAGACCGAAACACCTGGTCCGATCGGCGTCCCGGTGGCCGGGAGTGAACCCGCCGGGGTCGAGCGCGGGGCCTTGCTCCAGTCCGGCTCGCCGTTGACGCGCGCGATCCAGAGCTGGCTGCTCGCCCGAGCCTCGCCGGCGACCTTCGGTCCGCGCTGGCTCGTCCACATCATCAGCGCCCCGTCGTCGGAGAACGCCGGCAGCCCGTCGAACCCGTCGGCGCTGGTGATGCGCGCCCGGCGCAGCGCCTCACGCGGCTTGGTCGGATCAAACTCGATGGCGAAGACCTCGTAGTTGGCGTGCCCCAGCGCACTGGTCGCGTAGACCAGGTACTTCATCGACGGGTGCCAGAACGGGCACCACGACACCACCTGCTCGTCTGCGGTGAGCTGCAGCTCGCGCTTGATCCCCGTGATCCGGCCGCCCATGTACTCGGCGTCCTTCGCGTCAAACGCGAGCTCGGCGACAAGGAGCTGCAGGTTGTTGTCACCCTTGCGGTCCGAGCGGTAGCAGATCCATTTGCCGTCGGGCGAGAAGAACGGACCGCCGTCGTACCCCTGCGCCTGCACCAGCGGGGTGTGGGTCTTGCTCGGCTCGTCGTACACCCATAAATCCGGGTTGCGGGTCTTGGGGTCCAGGTACGTGTACAGCAGGCTGCGCCCCTTCGGAGACCATGAGCACTCGGCCATGTACCCCGGGCCGTTCGGCGGCTCGATCGACATCTGCGGCTTCTGCGCTGGCCCGGTGTGCACCGGTCCGGTGGCGTTGTTCTTCCCTTCCTCGGCGTGCTGCTCGCGCACCGTCTCGTCATGTATCGCCGGGACTGTCAGGCCGACGACCCGCATCTCGGGCGGGAAGCTCCACATGTAACTGCCCCGCTGCCGCTGGTAACCCGGCGTATCGGCGCTCGGCGCCGGGGCGGTCACCGTCGAACCAAAGATCAGCTTGCCCCACGCCTGTTCGCGGCTGAGCGGCTCAAACCACGCGCACGTATTGGCCGACCCGTCGGGGCTGATGCGATGAACCTGCTCGAGCCGCGCCGGGCGCTCGTCCGGGTCGTACTTTAACCGGCCGACGTACATCGCAAAGTGGGGCGATGCCTCCTTGCCTTGTTCGGGCCGCGCAACCCCTTGGAACACCACCCACCGCGGCGGCGTCTGGTGGTCGAAGTATGCTTCGCCCGCCTTCGCGAACTGGTCGGGGAGCGTGAGCTGCACCTGATGAGACAGGAACGGTCCCTCAAGGCCCTTCCAGTCCAGCGGTGCGGCTTGGGCGACCAGGCGTCCCGCTGGAGCAGCCTCCCCGCCTCCTGCCGGGGCAGTCTGGCCCAACGTGACGGAGTGACACAGCGCGGCAGCGGCGAGCACGGATGGCAGCATCATGGGCAATCCTAGAAAGACAAAAGAGCCGTTTGGGAGATTTCAGGCGTCGAAAACACCGCAGGGTCGAGGAACGGCGCTCTTGGTGCCCCTGGCTGGGTGGATGGAGCGATTTGTTCGTTGCCACACCGCGGCTGCCGGTCTAACCTAGCCCCCTGTCCTTTTTCCATCCGCTGCTCCCAGGCCCGGTCGTACCGGCTGCGTGGGGGCAAGCCCAGAGCGGAATCCAACGCATGTCGCAGTTCAACCGTTTTGCTCCTCCTCAGAAGGTCAAGGTCGTCAAGAAGACGGCCAGCGGTAAGGTCATCATCGATTACAAGGATGTCGACAAGCTCCGTCGGATGATGTCGCCCAACGGCAAGATCTTCACCAAGAAGCGCACCAGCAGCACCGCCGGCGAGCAGCGCATGCTCTCCCAGGCGATCAAGCGTGCCCGCTTCATGGGCCTGCTCCCCTACACCTCCGCGACGCTCTGAGCGTCGGACCCGACCGATTCAACTCCTGCCAGCCCCGGCGTCCTTGCCGGGGCTGGTTGTGCATTTGGGACCGCAACGCGCCGCCGCGCCGCTGGTACACTCGCGCGTCATGCCTCCACGCACCCAGCGCGACTACACCCGCCTGCCCGGCTTGCTGCCGCCGGGCGAGACGCGCGAGCAGACGATGCGGGCCGTTGTCGACGCCCTTTGGACAACCTTCCGCGATGAAGGCCTCTCGTGGATCGGCTTTTACGTGTTCGACCCGGGGCTGCCTGATCAACTGGTGCTTGGCCCCAGCCGCGACAAACCCGCCTGCTCCCCCATCGGCCTCCACGGCGCCTGCGGCCAATCCTTCACAGCAAAGAAGACTCTGGTCGTGCCCGATGTCGCCAAGCTCGGCGAGGGGTACATCGCCTGCGACCCGCGCGACCGCAGCGAGGTCGTGGTGCCCTGCCTCGATGTCGACAACACCTGCTGGGGAGTCCTCGACGCGGACAGCCACGATCTTGGCGCCTTCACCTTGCACGATGCACTCTGCCTGATGCGGGTGCTCCGGCACGTCCGCCTCTCGCACCACGGCGACGAACGCCCCAGCATGGTCAAGACCATCTGAGCAAACCCGTCCGCCGCGCCGCTCAGAACTCCGGCGCGGCCTGCACCGTCACCCGCGCTCCGTTCGCCGGATCTGTAAACGCCAGGCGTTCCGCGTGCAGCAGCATCCGCGGCGCGCTCGTCGCTCCTCCATACAACGGATCCCCAAGGATCGCGTGCCCGGCGTGCGCGCAGTGCACCCGCAACTGATGCGTCCGCCCCGTCACCGGCACAAGCTCCAGCCTCGTTACGTCCTCTCCGCGGCCGACGATCCGGTACTCCGTCACCGCCGGCTTCCCCTGCACAAAGTCCACCACCTGCCGAGGACGGTGCGGCACGTCGAGCCGCATCGGCGCGTCGAATACCCCGCGGTCCGCTTTCACCCGACCAGCCACCACCGCGACGTACCGCTTCTCCACCGTCCGCGCCTCAAACTGCATCGAGAGCGAACGCTGCCGCTCCGCGTCGAGCGCCACCAGCAGCACCCCCGACGTGTCCATGTCCAGCCGGTGCACCGTGATCGGCCCGGATGCCCGTGGATCGTGCGCCAGCACCCACGCGGCGATGTTCACTGCGCCGACCTCTCCCTTGCCCGGCACCGACAGCACCCCGCTCGGCTTGTCCACCGCGAGCCACCCCTCGCCGCGCGCAAGCACCCGCGTCTGCGCCAGCCGCGCACGCGCACCCTCGACGCTCTCCACCCGCGCGCTCACTGCGGCGGGGCCAGCTCGCTGCGCCGGTTGACGACGTACATCGACGGCAGCAGGTAGTTGCGCCCCTTGTAGACGTACACCGTTCCGCTCACGGTGAAGCTCGCGCCTTCACCCGCACGCTCCACGGTCTTCTCCATATTCTGCAGGTTCATACACGGCATCAGCACCAGCGCCGGCTCCGACTTCCCCTTTCCGTCAGAGTCCATCGTGAACACCCACTCGCTCGTCATCGACCGCGTCATCCGTCCACGCCGCTGCGTGATGAACGTGTTCTCGCGCAGGAGCCGCATCCCCGTCGTCGCCGACTCGACCACGGCGTCGGCGCCTGGCGCCGAAGGCCGCGGCGGCGTGGCCGCGGGAGGTGTCACGGGCGCGGGTGCCACAGATGGAGGCGACGCCGGCGTCGGGTTCTCCTTCCGCCGCTGCTCTTCCATCTTCTTGATCGTGTCCGCCGGGTCGCTCCCCGGCTGCTGCTGCAGCCCCAGCGCCCCCGCAACCGCCAGCGGTGTCATCACAGCCAGCGCCGCCACACGAACAAACCCGCGCATCCGACGGTTCAGCGTCATGGGAAAACCTCCGTGCTGGTGAATCCTATCGGCTCGGTTCTCACTACCGCGCCAGGAGCGTCTGGCTCCCTTCCCCAGACGGGAGGTGCCGGCGTGAGCCCTTGGGCGGCGTCGCCGCACTCCCCCTCACCCTCGGCAGCATTCGCCGTTCATCTTGCTCCCCTTCCACCTCCCTTCTACAGTCCCTCTCAGCGGCCGCGTGCCAGAGTGGTCTAATGGGGCGGATTGCAAATCCGTTTATCGTCGGTTCGAATCCGACCGCGGCCTTTCCCGCTGACGCTCGGCGCCCCCGGGCGCCGAGCCTCACTCGCCCCCCGCCCCTCCCATGGCTGAGACGCTCTCCGACCTCGCCCGTGCCGCCGACCAGTTCCGCACGGATGTCGCCGCCCTGCGCACGCAGATCGCCCGCGTTATCGTCGGCCAGCATCCCATCGTCGACGGCATTCTCACGTCGCTCTTCTGCGGCGGCCACACCCTGCTTGAAGGCGTCCCCGGCGTCGGCAAAACGCTGCTCATCCGCACCCTCGCCCGCACCCTTCAGCTCTCCTTCTCGCGCATCCAGTTCACCCCCGACCTCATGCCC
>DASPMT010000486.1:0-16283 GCA_035626935.1 Phycisphaerales bacterium
GGTGTCGGTGACGTGCAGGTTGACGACGCCGCCTGGGAGTTCGTTATCGAGGACGCGCTGGTACTCGGTCTGGCACCCCAGGCGCGGGAGCAGGCAGAGCATCGACTTGATGTCGGCCAGGTCGGGGATGTCACGGAGGACGACGGGCTCGTCGGTAAGAAGGGCGGCCGCAAGGAGCGGCAGGGCCGCGTTCTTGGAGCCGTGGACCGTCATGCGTCCGGCGAGCCGTACACCACCGCGGATATCAAAGCGATCCATCGCCGCCTCCGTGCCCCGCCTCTATTAGTAGTAGAGGGCGCGGCGTGCCGTTCTTGAACGTTGCTGGGCAGGCGAAGGCCTGGCCCACCCCCTTTGGGGCACGGGGTTCCGTCCCCGCTTGCTGGCAATATATCTCGGACGTCAGCCGTGCGGGGCCGCAAAACCGGCACCCCTTTCCGCGCCCGCGCTCCCGGCAGTATCGGGGCGCAAAACAACGCGGCGGGTTGGCCCCGATCGGGTGTGAATCGCAGGGTTAGGTGCTCCGGTGCTGCGCGGGCGTGCCGGAGGAGCCGGTTACCCCGCCCGCCGCAAGGTCAGTTATGGGCAAGGCAAACGCTGTCGTTGTTGCGGCTCTGTCTGCCGCGGGGCTCGCGGGGCTGATGGTCTCCAGCACGACGGCGACGCCTCCCGACCCTTTCGCCCACCTCCCCCTCTCGCTCAACCTCACCGCGGTGATCCGGGACTTCAAGGCCGCCGGCAGCTCCGGTGGCCACTCGGACTTTGAGTCGTACGGCAACCCGCACATCACCACGGGTCTTGTCAACAACGTCCTGGACGCTCAAGGCAAGCCGACGTTCCTGACCAGGCGCGGCAAGCAGATCACGGCCAACTACACCGATTCTTCTGGACGCATCATCAACCCCGCCCACTTCAACGCCTCGCTGGGTGACCGGGCGGGGGCGATGTCCACTGTCGGAAGCGACCAGCTCACGAGCAGCGCCAAGTTCGCCCAGTGGTACCGCGACACGCCGGGGGTGAACCTCAGCAAGTCGGTCCCGCTGGTGTTCAACCGCGTTCCCAACACCAACCGGTACGTCTTTGACTCGGCGGTCGACGCGCCGTACGCGCCGCGCGGCGGGTTCTTCCCGATCGACGGCGACCTGTTCGGGAACCAAGGCTCGACGGGGCACAACTTCGCCTTCACCACCGAGCTCAACACGCGGTTCACATACGCGCGGGCCGATAATCAGGTTTTCAAGTTCACCGGCGACGACGACGTCTGGGTGTTCATCAACGGGAAGCTGGTCCTGGACCTGGGCGGCCTTCACCCGCGCAAGGAGCAGAGCCTGGAGCTCAACCGGCTGAACTGGCTGGTTGACGGGTCGGAGTGCACGCTGAGCGTGTTCCACGCCGAGCGGCACACCAACGAATCGAACTTCCGGATCGAGACGACGATCCGGCTGGTTCCGGCACGGCTGCCGCAGGCGGCGGGCCTGCACGACTGACCTCTGCCTCCGCTTGGGTGCGATAAAACAGCCCTTCCTTCACGCGCCCCGGCCCTCTGCCGGGGCGCGTTGCGTTGGAGATTGCCCCGTCGGTCTGGTCGTTACAGATTCACACGCGGGCCGCAAAGGTTGCTGGTATTGCCCGGTTTGCAATCGCAGGTTTGGGGTATGAGCAACACCACCGTCAGCAGTCGCCGCCTGGTCCTGACCCTGTCGCTGTTCGCCGCCGCGGGCGGCGCCGCGGCGATCGTGGGCACGACCAACGCGCGTTTCGTCGCGCCCCCCTCCGATCAGTACGCCTCGCTGCCGCTCGAGCTGACGCTCACGGGCACGGTCCGCGACTTCAAGGGGTCCAACCAGAGCGGCGGTCACGCCGACTTCGAGCGGACTCCCACGGGCGGCTACGGCCACTATGTGGGCCAGGTGCGGGAGCAGCTCGACAGCCAGGGCAAACCGGTGTTCCGCTCGACCGGTTACAAGGTGAACACACAGGCCACTGACAGGGCGGGCCGGAACGTGATGCCCCGCATCGAGGGTTTCACCGACAACGGGCAGTGGGCGTCGACCAGCACTCGCGGCTCCCTGTCGAGCTCCGCGGGCGGCTCGACGACCAACTCCGCCAACTTCGAGAAGTGGTTCCGTGACACCCCGGGCGTGAACCTGAGCCGGTCGGTACCCATCACGCTCCGCCGCCAGGCCGGCAGCAACATCTATACGTTCGACGACAAGAACGACCCGACGTACCAGGCCAAGGGCGGCTTCTTCCCGATCAACGGCGACCTGTACGGCAACCCGCCGGGTCAGAACAAGAACTTCTCGTTCACTTACGAGCTGGCGACGAACTTCACGTACCGGCGCGGCAGCGGCCAGGTGTTCACCTTCACGGGCGACGACGACGTGTACGTCTTCATCGGCGGCAAGCTGGTGATCGACTTGGGCGGCGTGCACTCGGCGATCAGCCAGACGGTGACGCTGGACAACATCCCGTGGCTTGTCGACGGCCACGACTACGAGCTGAAGCTCTTCTTCGCCGAGCGCCACACCACGCTGTCGAACATGCGCATCGATACCACGCTGGAGCTGCGTAACGCACGCCTCCCGTCGGTCTCGGGTCTCTTCGACTGATCCCCCCCCCTCCCCCCCGCCCACTCAAGGGTGGCACGGACAACGGCCCGGGCGTTGTCCGTGCCGACGGTTTCCGGCCTGACGGCCACCTATGCCGCGTTCTGTGCGCGGGCATCCTCAAGCCGCGGCGTTTGAGCTCCACCGGGCTCGCGCCGCGGCCCTGCTTTTGACGCATTCCTTGAGCCATGGTGCGCGTGAGGAAGTGGTGGGCCGGCGGACGTGGACGAGGGTGGGTCAGCAGCGGCGGGGTGCTCCCCGGCAGGAGGGGATGTCTGAGGTGCCGCGGTCGGTTCGGGCTCCGAGGTCGCGCTCGCGCGCCACGTTGCGCCGGGCTCCTCAACCTGAGGCGGCTTGATGGGCCGGGCGCGGAGGATGGCGGTAGCGATGCGGTGTCGTTGGAGGGGGTCGGTGGTGGCTGCAAGGACCTCACGGAGAGCCCTCAGGGCCTCTCGGTGGGCCTCGGCTAGCTCGGTGGCGTAGGCGGTGAATACATCTGGAACGGTTGATGGCATGGTGCCCCCTTTCAAACAGTGGGGCGGGCGGCCACGCGGCACCTGCTTCACCCCCTGTTGTACAGACCGAAGTATACATCATTTGTTCGGTATTTGCAAGGAAAATTGAGCGCGGGCGCGGTAAAAAAATCAGAGAACTGGCACGAAGCACATCGGTGTACGGTCCCGATAGCGGGCCCTCGGCACGTGTGGCGAGCTCAGGCGCGCTTCG
The DNA here is from genome assembly GCA_035626935.1 of Phycisphaerales bacterium. Lineage (GTDB taxonomy): Bacteria > Planctomycetota > Phycisphaerae > Phycisphaerales > UBA1924 > JAJTGZ01. The sequence continues at coordinate 3,333 of DASPMT010000486.1, forward strand.
GTTCTCTTGCCGGCTCAGGCGGCTTCGGGGGAGGGGATGCACGCGGCGGCGGAGCGGCCGGCCTGGACGGCGGTGTGCGTGTCACTGGCGGGACCTTTGGCGCTGATGGGAGGGTGTAGTTGCGCTGTGGCGCCGGTTGGGGTTTGGATGCCGGTGGCGGGGTGGTAATCGGCGTGCGAGCGGGTTTGGGTTGCTGCGCCTCAACAGGTTTGATTGGACGCGGCAGAGGTGCGGGCACGGTGACGGGGGGTCGTGCCTGTGGTTGCGGGACAGGCTTGGTCACGGCACGGTCGGGCGGAGTTGGCTCTCGCATCGGCTTTGGAAGAGCGGTCGGTGGCCGGTTGAGTGGCTGCGAGCGATCGGTGACGCGCGGCGGCGTCGCGGGCTCAACGAACAGGCGGCCGTCGAGATCGCGTGCGCGTGTCTTGTTGAACTCGGCCGGGCTCTCGAGCTTGCGGCCCGGGAGCGTCAGCGGCTTCGCTTGGTTGCGCCTCCACTCGGTGGGGGGCCGGTGGTGATGGACGTGGTCGTCGAACGACCGTCGGACGCTTACGACGCGTCCGCCACGGACGACGACGTTCTCGCGCCAGTGGTTCCAGGTCCAGCCGGGGCGGTAGCACCAGCGGCGGCGCCAGTCGCAGTCAAGGTCGAGCCACGGGCCGCAGTGGTAGCCTCGGCTGAAGGAGATGAAGCTGGTGCGGTAGACGGGTCGGCGGTAGTAGACCAGGATGGGCTGGTAGATCGGGACGTACACGATCTGCGGGTCAGCCGGGAGGATGCGGACGGTCTCCTCTTCATAGACGATCTGCTGCTGCGGCGTGTCGGTGAGGCTGCCCATCTCGATGGCGCGTGCGCGCATGCGCTGGACGGCCCGCATGACGTCGTCGGGCTGGACGATGAAGGCCTGGCCGAGCTGCTGGGTCCACTCGATGTCGGCGTCCATCATCTTGATCACGTCGGGGTAGCGGGCGACCGCCTTGACGCTGGAATCCCAGTCCTGCTGGTCGATCTTCGCGTCGGTGGCGCCGGCCGCGACGAGGCGCGCGGCCTTGATGATGTCGATGGGGTAGGTTGATGCGGGGAGGACCTGTGCGATCAGCGGGTCTGGGTAGAGCGCGATCGGCGCGACGAGCAGGTCGAGCTGCTCGGCTGTAGCCCGGGGGAGCGCCGACTCTGCAGGCGCGGGTGGCGGCGCCGGTTGCTGCTGCCCTGCAACAGGCGCAGCGGTGAGCGGTGCGGCGAGCAGGAGCGCGATGAGTGTGCGCGGCTTCATGATGTATCTACGTCCGTGGGGGGTGGACGGGTTGGTGAACTCCACATGAGGAACGTTCGACCGGCAGATGGGATTGCGGCGTCGGAACGAAAAAGGCCCCCTCCAGACACGACGGAGGGGGCCCCAAGGGAAATGGGCTGGCGGAGAGTGAGACGTGAGACGTGAGACGTGAGACGTGAGAGAGTGGACCTCAGCGGTGGTATCGCATCTGGTCGATGCGCTGGACGGGGATGCAGCGGTCATGGCCGTCGATGCAGACGATGATCTCGTCGAGACGCTCGCGGGTCTGGAAGCTGCCGCTGACGGCGAAGGGGACGCAGACCTGCGCGTTGTAGCGGCCGACGGGGCCGATGTTGTGCAGGACGACACCGGTGCGCCCGTCGCGGCGGCGGTCGCCGGCCTCGCGCTCAAGGGATGTGGCGAACCCGGTGGTGGTGTTCTCGCCCCTGGCGAGGACGATGACGGTGTCGCCGGTCTGGAACGCCTGCAACTCGAGGGCGCGGGGCATCACTTCGGCGACGGCGGGCGTGTGGTCGTGCCCGCGGCCGCGGTCCCTTCCCCAGCCGTGCGCTGCCACGTTGATGCGCAGGTCGAAACGGTCGTTGTCGCGCCGGGCGCCGACTTCCCAGCGGTCGCTGGCGGCGCTGTGAGGGTTCCCGCCGCGCTTGTTCAGGTCTTCGGGGGCCGCGGCGGCCATCACACCGCCGGAGGCGAGGAGGGCGAACGCTGCGAGCAAGAGACGTGAACGGGAGGCGAGCACGGGAGGCTCCTTTTCTTCAGGGGGCGTTTGTCGCGGCGAACGTTTCGCGTTGACGCAGTGATTTCGGGTTCGTGGCGCGCCGGATTCGCGGGTGTGCAAAATCGTCCGAGAAATGTTGTTGCGGAATCGGTGCATCCGGCGCGCGGGGTTTGGCGAAAGGGCGGCGCGGTGGCTCGCGCGTATAGCGTGTGGACGCGGGGTGTCACAACGTGGTGCGTTACGGTGCGTGCAGTTCGTCGCGTCGTGGTTGAGCGCCTACGTGCGTGCAGCGCTGGGCGGGTGCGCGCGGGTGACGAACCCCACCCCGGCATGATTACGACGGGTGATCGCCTTCGCGCTGCTGGACTTCCGGCTTTGATGCGCTCCGCTCCCGAAGGCGCGGCCCGCTCCGGGGAGGGGCTTCAAGGGTCGTCGTGGATGCAGCGTTGTGTGTGCGCCGCGCCGGCGGATGAGGGCGGGTGCTTGTGCTTGCGCACAGGGCTCTTATCGGTTTTCCCATTCCTCGATGGTGGCGGGCCAATCGTCCTTGAGGAGGCGTGAGAGGGAGCGGTCGGCCAGGAGCTTGCCCTCGGTCTGGCAGCGCGGGCAGTAGTTGGTTTCGTTCGTCGCGTGGACGATGCGCTGCACGCTTGTGCCGCAGACGGGGCAGGGTTTGCCGAACTTTCCGTGGACGGCGAACTCGGGGCGGAAGGCGGTGACCTCGGCGCGGGCGGGGAACTTCTTGCGGGCGCGGTCGATGAGGACGTCTGCCCAGGTGCCCAGGACGTCGCGGGTTGCGGTGTAGAGGCGTTCCAGCTCGTCGCGCGTGAGCTTCTGCGAGAGTTTCACCGGCGAGAGCCTGGCGGCGTGGAGGATCTCGTCGCTGAAGGCGTTGCCGATGCCGCTAAGGATGGACGGGGAGGTGAGGATGCGCTTGAGGGTGCGGTTCTCGCGGGTCACGGCTGCGGCGAACTGAGTGGGCGTCGCAGAGAGGGGCTCGAGGCCGCTGCGGTGGAGGGCGTTCAGGGCGTCCTCGCCGGCGACCACGTGGAGGGAGGCGCGCTTGTGCGTCGCGGCCTCAACGAGCATCAGGGTCCCGGTGTTGAAGTGGAAGGAGGCGAGCGTCGCTTTGTCCTTGCTCTTGACCTTGGGACCGTCGCTTCAGGTGAAACGGCCCGAGATCATCAGGTGGATGACGGCGAAGAGCGGCGGGGTGTTGTCGAACTCGAGGACGACGCGTTTACCGAGGCGGTGGAGGCTGGTGACCTTGTGGTTGATGAGCGCGTCGTAGGGCGGGTCGAAGGTGCGGAGGAGGAAGGGGGAGAGGATGCGGAGGTCGGTGAGCGTTGCGCCGAGGGTGCGTTCGCGGAGGGCGACGAGGTAGGCCTCGATGTCAGGGAGCTCGGGCACGCTTGGAGAATACCGGAACTCGAAGGCCCGAAGAAGAACGCGGGGATGGGGAGGGCACGAGAGAAGGGCGCTGCACAACGAGTGCTTTAAGGCGATCGTGCTCGCGCACGAGGCTCTTATGCCAGGGCGCTTCAGAGGATGAGCGCGGCGGTGATCATGGTGGCGCAAAGCGCGGCTTGGCCAAGGCCAGCGGGCTTCGGTGTCGGTAAGCGTGGTGGGCGCCGCTAAAGCTCTCGTTGTAGTACGCGGTGAACTCGGCGCGGCGGGACCACGCCGGCCAGCGGCGTTTGTCCGCGGGGGGCGTCTGAGTGCCGCCACAGCGGGTGCTTGTCGTCGGCGATGAAGTGCGAAGTCGCGAAGACTTCGTCGTCCTCTTTCAGACCTTGTCGCATACGAAGCACGTCGATGCGCCGATGAAGATCATCGCCATGCGGGTGCTCATTCCTCGGACTGATCGAGCACCGCCATGAACGCTTCCTGCGGGATGATCACGCGGCCGATGGACTTCATCTTCTTCTTGCCTTCCTTCTGCTTCTCGAGGAGCTTGCGCTTGCGGCTCACGTCGCCGCCGTAGCACTTGCTCGTCACGTCCTTGCGGAAGGCTTTCACGGTCTCTCGGGCGATGATCTTGCCGCCGATGGCGGCCTGGAGGGGGATCTCGAACTGGTGGCGGTCGATCTGCTTCTGGAGTTTCTTGAGCAGGAGGCGGCCGCGGTAGTCGGCGTTGGAGCGGTGGCAGATCATCGAGAGGGCCTCGACGCGGTCGCCGTTGATGAGGATGTCGACCTTGACGAGGTCGTTGACGCGGAACTCGGTGATCTCGTAGTCCATGGTCCCGTAGCCGCTGGTCATGGCCTTGAGCTTGTCGTAGAAGTCGTAGATGAGCTCGGCGAGGGGGATCCGCCAGGTCATGATCTGGCGCGTCTCGCCGACGGCGTTCTGGCTCATGAACTCGCCGCGGCGCTCGGTGCAGAGCTTCATGATGGCGCCGATGTTCTCGTTGGGGACGATGATGTCGACCTTGCAGATCGGCTCGAGGACCTCCTCAAAGACGCCGGGGTCGGGGAGCTCGGCGGGGTTAGAGATCTCGACGGTCTCGCCCGAGCGCATCTTCACTTTGTACGTGACGGTGGGCGCGGTCTGGACGACCTCGGTGTTGAACTCGCGCTCGAGGCGTTCCTGGATGATCTCCATGTGGAGGAGGCCGAGGAAGCCGCAGCGGTAGCCGAAGCCGAGTGCTTCGGAATGGACGGGGATGAAGGTGAAGCTGCTGTCGTTGAGTGAGAGCTTCTCGATGGCGATGCGGAGCTTCTCGAAGTCGGAGCCCTTGCTCTCGGCGTCTGTGGCGGGATAGAAGTCGCAGAAGACGACCTGGGTGGGGGGCTTGTAGCCTTCGAGTGCTTCGGCGGCGGGGTCGTTCTCGAGGGTGACGGTGTCGCCGATGCGGACGTCGCCGAGTGACCGGATGGCGGCGACGACGTAGCAGGCCTCGCCGGGTCCGACGGAGCCGACGCGGACGGGCTTTGGGACGCGCTTGCCGATGTCGGTGATCTGGAAGGTGCGTCCGGTGCCCATCATGCGGATCTTGTCGCCGACCTTGAGGCCGCCGTCGAAGATTCGGCAGTAGACGACGACGCCGCGGTAGTCGTCGTACTGGGCGTCGAAGATGAGGGCGCGGGTCTGCTTGACGACGGGCTTGCGCGGCGCGGGGAACTTCTCGCAGATGGCGGCGAGGAGCTCCGGGATGCCGGCGCCGGTCTTGGCGGAGACGGGGATGCAGTCCTCGGCGGGGATGCCGAGCACCTGCTCGACCTCCATGGCGACTTCTTCCACGCGCGCGCTGGGGAGGTCGATCTTGTTGATGACCGGGATGATCTCGAGGTTCTCGTTGATGGCGAGGTAGGCGTTGACGACGGTCTGCGCCTGGACGCCCTGGGTGGCGTCGACGACGAGGATGGCGCCTTCGCACGCCTTGAGTGCGCGGCTGACTTCGTAGTTGAAGTCGACGTGCCCGGGGGTGTCGATGAAGTTGAGCATGAACGCGCCGCCGTGCGCGTTATCGACGGTGGTCTCCAGGGCTGCCTCGCCCTCGGCGGCGGTGGCGTCATCCTCCTCGAGGTCGTCGCTCTTTGCACCGGGGATGTGGTGGTGCATGACGGTGACGGCCGAGGCCTTGATGGTGATGCCGCGCTCGCGCTCGATGTCCATGTCGTCGAGGAGCTGTGCGCGGGCCTCGCGCTGGCTGACGGCCTTGGTGGCCTGCATGAGTCGGTCGGCCAGTGTGGACTTGCCGTGGTCGATGTGGGCGATGATGGAGAAGTTGCGGATCTGCATGGATAGAGGCGGCAACGGCGGCGTTTGGAGCGTGCGGAAAGGGCAGAAAAGGAAGGATAGGGAGTAAGGTGGCGCGGGCTGTGTGAAATCCTGGCTGAACGGTTGTGCGCGGCCTGAGGTCGGGTTAGGCGGGTGAGGGCGCATCGCGTTTGTCCGCGGGGTGCTGTGGCCGCTGCGGCAGGGCGGAGAAGACGCGGCGCTCGAAGGCTGCGCGAAGGACGACGATCGCCGGTTCGTTCGCGTCGCAGCCGTGGATGAGCGCGGACTGGTCCTCGCTTGCCGTTACGCCTTCGGGCGCGGCAGCGCGAACGCGACCTGCGAGCCGTAGATCGGGTAGCTCTGCCGGACCCGGTACCGCCGGAACGCACGTTCTGCAAGGCCCGATTCGCGCAGCATGAAGTCCACCAGCCGGGGCATGAACGGCACGTCCTCCGACCGGTGGCTGCTCGCGACGTCGAGCTCTTGGAGCCGCTCGCGCAGGTGGAGGCGGTCGAACTCGCGGGTCGGTTCGAACAGCGGCGCGGGACCCCGCATGGCCGTGTCGTAGAAGAGCAGCTTTGGACGGGTATTCTCGTAAAGACCCTCTTCGATCAAGAGGTCGTAGACGAGCAGCTTCGCCGGCACGGGGACAAGAAGGCCGACGCCTGTCCAGGGGGTGCCCGCTTGATGGGCAGTGCCGATCGGTTGAGGCGGCATCACCGTCGTCAACCCGAAGTTCACGGCGCGTTTGGTGCCGAGGATGTCACGGTCGATGCAAGCCTGCACGACGTTGCCGACCGAGGTGTTGGTCGGCACCACCCACTCGCCGCCGTTGAGTGAGTCCGCAAGCCCCAGCGCCCTGCGCCAGTCTCCGGTGACCTCTTGTTCGCCTTCGATGGCGAGCCGCCGCCCGGTCTTCGCATCGATCTCGCCCGTTTTGAGCACGATCGGCGGGCCGGGGCGTAGCCGACGCAGGCCCAGGCAGCCTTCTGAGCAAGTCAGCCCGCGCGACGCAGGGGTGGGACCTCGCGACAGTACAGCCACGTTCACGTAGATGTCGGCGAACAGCCCGTGCAACTGGCTCATCCCCCGGAAGGCGCTCTGCTTCTGCACGGCCTCGGCCTTTTCGCCGAGGTTCGGGTCCATCGCTCCGATCAGCACGTTCAGCGTGGACTGGTCGCCGAACTCTGCCTGGATGAACGCTTCGTACTCGGTGATGACGCGGTCGGCGCGCTCCAGCCCGGGCGCGTGCCAGACGTTCCGCGCGGCGTCTACGACTTTCCGGAGCGTTGCGGGGCTCGGGCAGTTGTACGCGAACTCCAGGGAGTCGCCCGCCTCGCAGGAGGCGACCACGCGGGAGGCGATGTCTTTGGTGAGCCCCAGTCGTCGTGCGAGCTGTTGCGGCCTGGTGGCGGGCTCATACTGCACGACCGACCGGATGGCCTCCTGAAGGCGGTGGGACATGTCTGCGAGCCGCTGCAGATTTGGAGTGGGGCCGGAGGGACGCGCAGGCGGGTCGTCTTTGTTTGGAATTTGAACGGGCCTTGGCATTCGCAATTCGTACAATACCTCCCTATGTTCTCGAAATTCGTATTGCGAACGCATTAAGAATAGTGTACGCTGGATTGAAGCTCGCAGCACATCCGTGGCGCGGAGCGGGCATTCAAACAGGTGATGAATCGCAGCATTCGAAGGAGGCCCCCATGCAGTCCAACCCGTTGCTCCGCCTTGCGCTCGCGGCCCTTGCCACGCCCGTCGGCTTCGCGGCGGCCCAGCCGTACGCGTACGTCACGCTGAACTCTGAGGCCCGCACCGCGATCGTGGACCTTGCCGCGAATACCACCGTCGGTTACCTGGAAGCCCACGCCAACACGGCTGGGATCGCCTTCATCGCGGGCACCAACGACATGTACACCTGCGGCGGGGGGCGCCTCACGAAGTACGACCGGGTTACCAACACCGAGATCGCCAACGTCGAGTTCGGCACGTCGATCGGTGACGTCATGGCCCACCCCGACGGGCAGCGCGTGTACGTCGGCTTCGGCGACCAGAGGTGCGTTCGCGGCTACGACACCACGACCAACGCCCTCGTGAACACCGCGACGATGCCCAACAACACGGTGTACATCACCATCTCGAACGACGGCTCGACGATCTTCGCCGCTAACGCTCACTTCTTCACCGGCCTGAGGACCATCTCGGTGATGAACACTTCGACGTACGAGGTGTCCACCCCCATCACCCTCAACGGGATGCCCGGCGGCATCGCGCTGACTCCCGACGGCACCAAGCTCTATCTGGGGTACGAATACACGCCGACGTTCGACAACGGGAATGCGGTCGCCGTCTACGACACGGCTACTTACGCGCTCGTCACCGAGATCATCGTTCCTGCCGGCGGAGTGCGCGAGATGGCGTTCAGCCCCGACGGGACCAAGGCCTACATCGCCCAGCCGTACACCGGTCAGGTCTCCGTCATCGACGTCGCCACATCCACACTCGAGACGACGTGGAACCTCGGCGGCGCCATGCCCTTCGGACTGACCGTCTCGCGCGACGGCTCGAAGGTGTACGTCACCGACTACAGCCACGATGCGGTCCTGGTCGTCGATGCTGCCAGCGGAGCCGTTACGACGTCGATCCACGTCGGTCTGGGGAACGGCGGGCCGTTCCAGATCAAGATCGGTCCGGACCTGATCAGCACGTGCCCGGCCGACGTCGGCAGCCAAGGGGGCGTTGCGGGGGCCGACGGCGCGCTCGACAACAACGACTTCATCGCCTTTATCGACTATTTCTTCGCGAGCGACGCCCGCGCTGACGTGGGCGCGACGGGCGGAGTTCCGGGGGCGGATGGCGCATGGGATAACAACGACTTCGTCGTGTTCATCGACGCGTTCTTCGCCGAGTGCTAAAGAGGTTTCAGGCGGCAGCGCCTCTGCTGGTCGGTCGGCGTCAGCAGGGCGTGAAGAAGGCGTCGATGAAGGCGCTGACGTCGTTGTTGTCCCAGGCGCCGTCGAAGCCGAGGCCGCCGCCCTGGACGCCGACGTCGGCGCGCGGGTCGTGGGCGAAGAAGAGGTCGATGAAGGCGACAAAGTCGTTGTTGTCGAGCATGCCGTCGGCACCTGCGATTCCGCCCTGGCTGCCGAGGTCGGCGGTGCACTGGGCGCCCTCGATGGTGAAGCGGCCGCTGATGTCTGCGCCGGTGTTGCCGACGCCGTCGACGGCGGTGACGCGGAGGCGGGCGAAACGGGTGTAACGGTCGGGGACGATCCAGGTGTGGAGGCCGTCGTCGACGATGCCGGCGCCGCCGGGGACCGCCTGCCACGTGGAGCCGTCGTCATAAGAGACGTCGACGTTGACGGATGAGACCGACACGTCGTCGTCGGTGATCCAGCGGAGGGAGACGCCGTTTCCCGGCGTGAGGGTGCTGGCGGCGGTGAACTGCGGGGCGCAGATGTAGGCGGTGGGGGCCAGGCCGCCGCCCGGCCCCGGTTCGCCGCGGTGTGCGGGGATCTGCATGACGATGCAGTGCATGACGCCGGCGAGGTTGGCCAGGGCGTCACAGTCGATGGCGACGACGTTCTTGCCGGGGAGCGCCGCCTGGTAGTCGGCGAGGACCTGGGCGTTGTACTGCTGCATCGTCGCGTTGGTGTAGCGCGGGATGATGGCCAGGTCGTTGCACATCACCATGTTGGTGTAGGTGAAGTGGGTGCCGCCGAGCGAGCGGGCGGGGAGGCGGACGACCGTCCAGCCGGCGGACGCGAACGCGGCGGCGCGGCCGTCGCAGATGTTGTCCTGGATGGAGCCGGCGTTGGCGGGCCAGTCGCTGACGAAGACGAGCCGGTCGCCGAGGATCTGGACCCACATGTCGATGTGGCGCGTGGCGTCGACGCTCTGGGGGAACGCGGGGGTGATGGTGGTGCTCACGCCCCAGTGCTGCTGCCAGAGCGTTTGCACCTGGGCCGCGCTGAGGGCCGGGTTCTCGTCGGTGATCAGGACGGTGGCGAACCCCTCGCCGAGGGAGTTGAGGTGGTAGTTGCCGCCGCCGTGCCGGAGCGGCAGGACGTAACGCGGGTGGCGGGCGAACGGGGCGAAGACGGTGGGGAAGTTGTTGTCCTGTGCGCGTGAGAGGATGTTGTAGGTGTGGTCGCTGACGTAGCGGACGTTCTTCTCATAGGCGAGGCGCGGGCCGTAGTCGCGCATCCAGATGGTGTCGGTGGCGCCGATGATCGGGACGATGCGCGAGGTATCGGTGCCGACGCTCAGCGCGTTGGTGGCGAACGTGGGGACGACGCTGTTGCGCTCGTTGACGTCGTCGAAGGCGATGAAGGCCTTGGCGTTGCCGGTGGTGGTGATGTGCCGGATCATCTGGCGCTGGATGTTGTTGAGGGTGGCGCCGCCCTCCCAGGCAAAGAGGATGCCCTCGCTCGGCGCGTATTCGCCGGGGCTGGCGACGGGGCCCGTGGGCGCTGTGCCGGCGCCCTTTGGGATGATGACGGGGTTCGCCGCGGCCCAGGCGAGTTCCTGCGCGGTGGCGTTGCGCGGCACCGCGACACCCTCGGGGTAAAGGGGCTGTGCAAGAGTGGTGGTGGTCAGGAGGAGGGCGATCGCGATGGGCATAGCGGATGGTAGTGGAAAGCGGGATGCGAGCGCGGATCGAAAACGGTGCACCGCTGTAAGTGAAGATGCAGCCGCGGCGGGCGTCGGGCCAGCTGGTGCAGCGAGTTTGTCGAGGTAAACGCTGCGTACGTGCGTTGATAGGGTGCCAAGCGGTCCGGTATGCAGTAGACTCGGTCGGCGGGTGGGAGAAGGGCTGTGACCGATGATGGCGATGCACCGCCGGGCAGTTTCCGGGTGGGGTTGCTTCGCCCTGTTTGCAGGGTGCGCAGCGGGGCAGACGTGTCCGGTGTGGACGATGCCGCCCGCGGGGGCGGGTCCGTCGAGCGTGACGTCGATGGTGGTTCACAACAACCGGATCGTCGTGCGTGGGAACTTCACCAGCGTGAGCGGGGCGCCAGCGGCGGGAGTCGCCGAGTATGACGGGGGCGGCGCGGCGGGGTGGACGCCGATGTCGGCGGGGTGGTCGGCGAATATGAGTGCCGTCAGCAGCAACGCGACGCTGGCGTCCATGGGCGGGTCGCTCTACGCCAGCGGGCTGCGGGACGCGGTGCTGGAGCACTCCGATGCGGGAGGGATGATCTGGAACGGCGCCGCGTGGTCGGCGTGGCCGGCGACGGGCGTGTACCCGGGCACGAGTTTCGCGACGCGGGCGGTCTTCGCGGCGGGTGAGACGCTGATTGTCGAAGGGCGGTTCCACTTTGTAGACCCGGATCCGAACCTGCTGAGAGACCGGCGGGTGGTCGCGTGGGACGGGGGGCGATGGGTGCCCCTGAGCCAGACCTACGGCATCAACATCGATGTCAACGGTCATTTCTCGCAGCTGACGTGCGCTGCGCGTTACGGCGGGAAGGTGTACATCGGCGGCGGGTTCAACTCGCTCGCACGCGGCAACGGGTTCAACCAGAACACCGTCACGGCGCGCGGCGTCTGCGTGTGGGACGGGAACGAGCTGCAGCCTCTGCCGAACGGCGGGCTGAACGGCGGCGTGACGGCGATGGCGGTGTTTCAGGATGAGCTGTACGTTGTGGGGAACTTCACGGCGACGCAGGACGGGCAGATCCCGCTTAACCGCATCGCCAGCTTCGACGGCGTGTGGCATCCGGTGGGCGGCGGGTTGAGCCAGGCCGCGGCGCGGTTGCTGGTGGCGGACGACGGGACGGGAGAGAAATTACACATCATCAACAACCACGGGACCATGACCACGGCGTTCAACACGACCCCGGCACCGGGCGACTCGTTCAACTTCCTCGGGGTGATGCGTTGGAACGGGCTGCGCTTTGAGCCGTACGGGCCGGGGGTCAACGCCGGGGCGAGCGGCGCAGGGATCAGCACGGCGGTGCTGTACGACAGCGGCGCCGGGCCGGCGATCCATTACGGCGGGTTCTTCTCCGGCGGCGGCGGGCCCACCCGCGGCTACGGGCGATGGGGACCCGGAACGGCTGCGCTGCCGGATACCGATCAGGACGGGATCCCTGATGTGTGGGAGCAGGGGCCCATCGATGCCAACTGCGACGGTGTGGTGGACCTGAACCTTGCGGCGCTCGGCGCCGACTGGCGCCACCGGGACCTCTTCGTGGAGGTCGACTCCATGGCGGGGCGCGCGCCCACGCAGGCGACAATCGACCGCGTGGTGGCGGCGTTCGCGGCGGCGCCGGCGCACCTGATTGACAACCCGGACGGCTTGCCGGGCATCAGGCTCCACGTGATCCTGGACGCAGCGCACCAGTCGATCCCGCTGCAGAACTTTCCTGACGACTTCGTGCAGTTCCACCAGCTCAAGAGCGGGTACTTCGGCAACGCGGCCGATCTGGCCAGTCCCAACAGGCGCGCGATCCTGGACGCGAAGAAGCGGTGCTTCCGGTACTGCATCTTCGGCAACCAGTACGGCACGACGACGTCGTCGGGACTGGCCGAGTTGTGGGGCGATGACTTCATGGTGACGCTGGGAGGCTTCCGTGTGCCCGGAGGCACCGCCGACCAGCAGGCCGGCACGTTCATGCACGAGCTGGGGCACACGCTCGGCCTGCACCACGGCGGGCACGAGCCGACGAACTTCAAGCCCAACTACCACAGCATCATGAACTACACGTGGCAGCTCAGCAGCCACGTGCCGGGGTGGACGCTGGATTACTCACGCCAGGTGCTGCCGACGCTGGGCGAGCTGTTCCTGCTTGAGTCGCTGGGGCTCCAGGGGTCGCCCTCGGCGATGGTGATGGTGGGGCCGCTGCCGGCGCAGCTGGTGCCCGAGTCTGGGCCGATCGATTGGAACCGCAGCGGCGGCTCGCCGCAGGACGGCGTCGCGGCGGACATCAACCACGTGGACAGCGATTTTCCGCCCTCACCGGGAGAATCGCTGGAGGGGAGCGAGGACTGGTCGCGGATCCGGTACGGGTTTGTCAACAGCAGCAACTACACGCCGGGCGACAGCCCGGAGACCACCGAGGCCTTCTGCCGCATGACCTCGGCGCTGGCCGAGCGGCTGGTCATCGCGTCGGGCGGGAACCCGGCTGGTTGTACCGCGGACATGGGCAGCGTCGGCGGCGTGCCGGGCGCTGACGGTCAGTTGAACAACAACGACTTCGTGGTGTTCATCGAC
>DASPMT010000487.1:0-9505 GCA_035626935.1 Phycisphaerales bacterium
GACCGGTGGCTCGGGTGTCGACATGGTCGGCTGCCACAACGGCCTGGTACGCAACTCCGTCTTCCGGCACGCGCCGGCCGGCGAGCGCGGGCAGGATGGCGCCAGCGGCGTGCAGATCAAGGGGGGCTCGCGCGGCGTGACAGTCCGGTCGTGCCGTTTCGAGCACGCGGGTCAGCGTGCGGTCAACATCGGCGGCAGCACGGGGCTGGATTACTTCCGACCGCCGCTCAAGCCGGGCGCAGGCGAGCGGTCTGAGGCGGCGGCGGTGGTGGTCGAGGGATGCACGTTCTTCGGCGGCGACGCGGCCGTTGCCTTTGTCGGGGTCGACGGGGCCGACGTGCGGTTCAACACGATCTACCGGCCGCGGCGGTGGGCCATGCGGATCCTGCAGGAGAACCGCGAGCCCGGCTTTGTTCCCTGCCGCGGCGGCACGTTTACGGACAACATCGTGGTGCTCGGCGACGGAGTGGGCGGACGGGCGGCAACGGCCGTGAACGTCGGCGACGGCACCAGAGCGGCGCACTTCACCTTTGCGCGGAACGCGTGGTTCACCAACGACCGGTCCAAACGACCGCCCGCGAGCCTGCCCGCCCAAGAGCTGAACGGTGTCTACGGGGTTGAACCGCGGCTGCGCGATCCCGAGAGGGGCGACTTCACGCCGGGCGAAGGCAACCCTTGCGCCAAGGCCGGCGCGAAAGCGTTACCGCCGCAGCCGAAGGACGTACGCTGAAACTCAGTTGACGGGCGAGACGACCTGCTCGATCGCCTCGACGACCTGGCGCACCTGGAACGGCTTGCGCAGGTAGCTGTCGAAGCCGTTGCCCTTCATCGCGTGGAGCTGCACCTCGGAGAGCTTGCCGCTCATCGCGACCACGCGCGTAAGCTGGAAGTCGTCGTTCCCGCGGAGTAGACGGGCGAGTTCGCGGCCGTCCCGCTCCTCCAGGTGGGCGTCCAGCAGCACGACGTGCGGCTTGAACCGCTCGCACTCAAGCCCGGCGGCGAAGGCCGTGGTGGCCGAACGCACCTCGTAATTGGCCTGCTCGGAGAGGACCTTCGTCAGGATGTCCACGACCTCGGTCTCGTCATCGACGATCAACACGCGCGTCCGGCCTGACAGCACGCCGTCCATCGGGATGCCGTGAGCCTTCATGAACTTGACGAGCTGGGCCATCGGGATGCGACGGTCCTTGGAGCCCGGGATGCGGTACCCCTTCAGGACGCCGGTGTCGAACCACTTGGAGACGGTGCGCGGAGCAACGTTGCAGATTTTGGCGACCTCGCCGGTCGTCAGGACATCCTTTTCGTAGTGCATCGCTCACCCTTTTCCTGCGTCCATGCTGCCCGCCGCGCCAATGCGCCGCGTGATGGCACGGGAAATCGGCGTGGGGAGCCTCCGTCTTGACGCCCGTGCCGGTTACTCGCGTCGAATCGAGGGTTTCCGGTCCTCCGCTCAGCGTTACGGACGTTGGCGAGGGAGTTCCCGGACCAGCCGCATCGGGTCGGCGAGGTGACGCTGTCGGGGGCGCGGCGCCATTCCGCAACAGGATGAAGACCGCGTCGACACGGGGCACCGAAAAAAACCCTAGCCGAAGGCTTCCAGACCGTTGAATCCGTACTGACAACTCGCTATCTTCTCGGACGGATGGGGGTCCGGTCCCGTGGCTATCCCCTTGTCAAGCAAGGACTTGTCAGTCAAGGAGTTGATCGTGCGACAGATCTCGGCTTCGCGTGCAGCGCTCATCCTGATGGCCGTTATGGCCGGCTCCAGCTTCTCCACCGCCATGGCCGCGGACGAGAAGACGCTCAAGGAAGCCGAGGCCCAGCTCCGCGACTACGTCCACTACACCAAGATCGCCCGCTACGACCTCGCAAGCAGCTACGGCCAGGCGGTGGTCGACAAGCTCGCCAAGCCCATCGGCAAGGCCGAGGGTGATGCCGCCGTGACGCTCGGGTAGTTCGTCCGTTTGCTTGAGAACAGCGGCGAGATCGGGCGCTTCGAAGAGGCGGTCGGGCGCGGCAGCCGTGTGCCGGAGATCGAGCGTGTGAGCGCGGCCCTCGCCAACGCGTACAACCAGGGCAAGCTCGAGATCGCCCGCAACGCCGCCGAAATAACCAAGAGCATCGACCTGCTCACAGGAACGCAGCGCCAGCGTCTGGTCGCCCGCGAGCGGCTGGCCGCCGCCGGCGAGTACGCCATGCCGCAGCTCCTGTCGGCGTTCCAGAAGCGCGACAACCCGGCGTTGATCGCCGAGGTGCGCCAGCTGATGGTGGACATGGGCCGCCAGGCCGCGCGTCCGTTGCAGGCCGCCGCTCCGCGGCTGGACGCGGGCACGCAGGAGGCCGCGATCGGCGTCCTGGGCGATATCCCCTACAGCAGCAGCCGCGCGGTGCTGAACGATCTGGCCAACAACAGCAAGAGCGACTCGGTGCGTCGCGCCGCATCCCGCGCCATGGCCAAGCTCGGCATGCTGAGCCCCGCGCCGGTGTCGGCCGAGTACGTGAAGCTCGCTGAGGCCTACTACCGCGGAGACGAGAGCCTGACGCCGTTCGCTCGTGACGAGCAGCAGCTCGTGTGGTCCTATGACGCGCAGACCGGCCTGACGGCCCGCCCGGTGCACACGTCGGTCTTCCACGAGACGATGGCCATGCAGGCGGCCGAGGACGCCCTCCGCGCTGACGCGAAGAACCAGCAGGCAGTGTCGCTCTGGCTGGCGGCGAACTTCTCCCGCGAGATCAACGCTCCTAAGGACTACGTCAACCCCATCTATAAGGACCGGCCCGAGTCGATGTTCTATGCCGCCGCCGCGGGGACGGACGCTCTGCAGGCCGTGCTCGGCCGCGCCATCGACACCAAGGATGCGCAGCTCGCCCGCAAGGCGATCGCGGCCATGGGCAAGACCGCCGGCCCCTCGGCTCTGAAGGCCAACCGTGGCCGTAACGCGCTGGTCGAGGCCTTGCGATTCCCCAACAGGCGTGTCCAGACCGACGCCGCTCTGGTGCTCGCCTGGGCGTCCAGCGGACAGACCTTCGACGGCGCCGAGCGCGTCGTTCCCGTGCTCGCCAGCGCCGTGCGCGAAGCCGGAGCGAAGTATGCGCTGGTCGTGGCGGCCGATGGCGAGAAGAGCAAGATGATCGGCGACGAGCTGCGCGGCATGGGGTACACCGTGCTGCCGCCCGCGGCCAAGGCGTCGGACGTTGAAGGCTCCGTCTCGTCGGTGGCGGGCGTGGACCTGGTCGTCACCTCGCTCCCGGCCCGGGAGACCGCGGCGGCGGTCGAGGTCGTGCGCGGGCACACCAAGCTCTCCGCTTCGCCCGTGCTGGTGATGACCGATCTGGAGGGCGTCAACGAGCTCGCCGGCAAGTATGACCGCGACGCGATGGTGCGGATCACCCGCACCGGCGTCAGCCCCGAGCAATCGGCCGAGGCCGTGCGGCAGATCACGGCGTCGACGATCGGCGAGCCGCTGTCGGCCGACGAGGCGACCGACTACCAGAACCGCTCGCTGGACGCCATCAAGGCGGTCGCAATGAGCGGCTCGGCGGCGTACTCGGTCAACGACGCGACCGCCCCGCTGGCCGCCGCCATGGGCGACGCCAAGGGCCCGCTCAAGCTGAAGATCGCCGACGTGCTGTCGATGATCGGCGACAAGCGGGCGCAGCAGGCGATCGTCGAGGCCGCCCTCTCCGCTGACGGCGCCGAGATGGTGTCGCTGCTTGGGTCCGCTACCGCGAGCGCCAAACGCTTCGGCAACATGCTGGACGACCGGCAGGTGAAGCGGCTGCTGGAGGTGGCGGGCAAGACAACCACCGGGGAGGCCGGCACAGCGCTGTCGGCCCTGGTCGGTGCCCTGAACCTGCAGAGCGACCGCGTCGTCCCGCTGATCCTCGCGAACTGAACGGTCGCGAAGGCAAAGCAATGAACAAGGCCGGCACCTAGGTGCCGGCCTTTTCTTTGGTGCAGAGGGCACGCCGCGGCGGGCGAAGAACACCCGTGACGGTCAGTCAAGGTTCAGCCCCGCGACGTAGGTGTTGAAGTCGGTGCGAGCCTTCTCGAGTTCGGCGGCGGTGGTCGCCTTCGTCTTCTCCAGGTTCTCAAGGCGCGTGTTTGAATTGGTCAACCGGGTGGAGAAGGTCGCGTAGTTGGGGTTCTGACGGTCGAGCTTGTTCATCATCTCCACCAGCTGCGTCTGCTCACGCTTGGTGGTCTCGATCGCCTGATCGGTCTCCGCGGCCCGGCGCTGCAGGTCGTTGATAACGCCCTGCCGCCGGCCGGCCTCGACGATCGCGTCGTAGACCGCCTTGGAGAGCTTTCCCTGCTGCTGGAACGTCAGCAGTGTCTTGAAGTCGTAGTCGAACACGCCGATCTGGCTGAGGTCGGTCCGCTCCTGCACGATCTTGGTGGCGACCGTCTTCCCCGCTTCGACGGAGAGGTTGAAGCGATAAAGGCCCTGCGTCTCCTCCGCGGCCTTGACGTCCATGAGGTCCCACCCCTCCATCTTGGGGTGCTCAACCACGATGTTGCGGCCGCGCTTGGCGTCCTTGTTGTCGAAGACGTATTCCATCCCCTCGCGCACCTTGCTGGTGCGCATGAGCAGGCCGTTGACGAACTTGAACGACGTGAAGTTCCACTCGCTGATCGGCTTGGTGACGACGGCAACGTCCAGGTCCAGGGCGTAGGCGATCAGCCGCTTGTCGCCGGCGGACACCTGGCCGATCTGCGCATCGCCGGCGTACGCGGCGCCGTCATAGACCGCCAGCGGACCGGGGAGGAGTTGGCCGCCCGAGGAGTTGGTGATCTCGGCGCCCCGCATCGGGTGGTCGGCGCGGTCGGCCAAGTTGTAGATGCTCACGCGCCGTCCCTGGATGTTGGCGTCGATGATCGGGATCATCGCTGAGCGTTGGCGCTCGATCGTGACCGGGTTTGTGAGAGTGTACTGGAAGACCTCGCCAACCTCTCCCCCCTTGGCGACCGAGCGGGCGCTGTAGTCGACCATGTCTGAGGCTGTAAGGTCGAAAGCCGCGCTGCCGTCCATCGGACGTCCGGAGACGGCGCCACGGGCGCCGGACTCCATCTTCGCGGACAGCTCCGTCGCGGGCGCAGGCGCCGCTGGGCCCGGCGTTGCGGCCGGTCGGTTCATGTCGCGCCGGGCGTTGGCCACGCGGGCGCGGTCGGCATCGACACCGCCGCCGTACTCCTTGGGCATCACCCCCGCCACCGTCGGCACGGGAATTTCCGGGCGCCAGACGTACATCGGCTCGGAGATGTCCATCTTGAAGCTGACCGGTCGGCCGGAGACCAGTGACAGCTTGACGTTGGTCCAGTCGTTGTCAGTGGTGTTCTCCACCAGCGCCCACCCCTTGAGCACCGGTGCGATGTCGGCCGGGTCGGGCTTGGCGGGGTCAACCGCGTCAGGGAGAAGAAGGCGGTAGGAGGCTTTCCAGACCGGTGACTCGTGCACGTACGCCACGGCCACGCGCCGCGCACCGTCGCCCGAGAGTGAAAAGTCAAGGGCCTTCACGCGCTCGGCCCTGCTGTCGGCCAAGGCCATCAGGGCCTTGTTCATCTCCTCGGCGATCTTCGCGTCGTTGATGTTGAAGTTCTGCACGTCGGTGATCACCACGGACTTGATGCCGCCCGGCGTGATGAGGTTGACCACCGGCGTGTCGATCACCTGGGCCTTCTCGCCCCCGGCGGGCATCTTGCGGTTCTCAACCGACAGCACCGTGCCGGTGAACTCGCCGCTGGACGTCTTCAGCGTCACGGCCGTCCCGCGGAGCCGCTCCAGCAGGGCCGGGAGGCTCGGGTTGTCGCCGATGTTGATCGAGAACGACCGCATCCGGCGGTCGAGCGGGTCCTTGCTCGCGAAGCTGACGGCGTCGATCCGCCCCCGGTCAAGGTCGAGCACCTGCATGCTCTTGAGCACATCGTTGATCTGGTTGATGTCGAACCGCAGCGAGACCCGCTGGTTTCCGTCGACCGTGCCCTTGCGCAGGAAATACCCGACGCCGGAGCGGTAGAGGGTGATGTCCGTCACCGGCAGCTCGACAGGCTTAGCGTCCGCTGCCTTCGGCGGCGGCGCGGCCGGCAGGCCGGATGGTTGAGCGAAGGCCGGTGAGGCCAGAGAGAGTCCCGCCAGCGCGACAAGGACGAGCGTGCGGGTGGTAGTCAAACGCGGGGTCGAGATCGACATGGATGCTCCTTGGGGTCCGGAGTTTGGACCGGTCAGGGTGGGGATCGGTTCGCTATTGTGCCATGGTCCGGCCCTTGATATCCGCCCGGCACCGCAGCAGGGGATAAGTCGGCGGCAGGACGACGCTCGGCCGATGGAAGGTTCGCCAGACGATGAACTTGCCTGTCCTGAATAACCCGCCGGAGACTGACCAAGGAGGACTGACGCCTTTGTTGGCCGACGGACTGACGGGCGCGGTTGGGGATCACGGGTGGGTGCGTCTGTCTCGGCACGAGCGCATGCTCTACGCCACCGACGCCTCGATGTACCAGGTGGAACCGCTCGCGGTAGTCGTTGTCAAAGACGCTCGAGGAATCGAGCGGACCGTCGCCTGGTGCGCAGCAAACGGCGTCGCCGTGCTCCCCCGCGGCGGCGGAACCAGCCTCGCCGGCCAGTGCACCGGCCGCGCCGTGATCCTGGACACCAGTTCGGCGATGCGGCGGTTCGGCGCGGTAGAAGAAGGACCGGGCGGTCCGAGCGCCTGGGCGGAGGCGGGGTGCGTAATCGACGAGGCGAACGCCGAGCTCTCACGCCGGAACGCCCGTCTGTTTTTCCCCCCCGATCCGGCGACGGTCGCGCAGGCGTGCGTCGGCGGGTGCATCGGCAACAACGCGTCCGGCTCCCGCTCGATCAAGTACGGCCGCATGGTCGACAGCGTTCTGGCGGTCGACGCGGTGTTGAGCAGCGGCGCGCGAGTCGTCTTTGAGCCGAGCGCCGGCCGGCGTGACAACGTGGCGCTGAAGCTCGCCGAGGGCGTTGCGGACATCGTGCGGAACTACCGAGGGCTGATCCGGGAGCGGTACCCGCGGACGCTGCGCCGCAACGCCGGCTACGCCCTCGACATGGTCCTCACACAGCTCGACGCCGGGGTCGAGCCCGCCGACCTTGATCTGACCAAGCTCCTTTGCGGGAGCGAAGGAACCCTCGCGGTCACGGTGGCGGCCAGGCTCAAGCTCTTGCCTGTTCCGAAGGCAAAGGGGCTGCTGCTCGCCAGCTTCGCGACCGTTGATGCGGCGATCGACGCCGTTCCGCCGCTGCTGACCACCGGGGTGAGCGCCGTCGAGCTCGTCGACGATGTCGTGATCGAGGCCGCTCTGCACAACATCGAGTGCCGTGAATTCGTCAAGGCGTTCCCGCCTGTCGGCGGCTCGGCGCCGGCCGCGGTTCTCTACATCGAGTATCACGAGGCGTCGAACTTCGACCTCGTGCAGCGGCTCGCGGCGGCGACAGGCGTGCTGCCCTCCGGCACGCCCACACGCACGGTCATCGACGCAGCCGGGATGAACGACGCCTGGAAACTCCGCAAGTCGGGAGAGCCGTTGCTGCACGGGCTGCCCGGGGACCGCAAGCCGCTGACGTTCGTCGAGGACAACGCGGTGCCCCCGGAGAACCTCGGCCGTTTCGTGCGCGAGCTCCGGCGGATCGTCGAGCGGGAGGGGACGCGTGCCGCGTTCTGGGCCCACGCGTCGGTGGGTGTTCTGCACGTGCGGCCGCTCCTGGACCCGCACAGCGAGGCGGACCTGGAGCGGCTGCAACGGATCGCCGTCGAGGCTGCGGACTTGGCCAAGGCGTGCGGGGGTGTGATGAGCGGCGAGCACGGTGACGGCCGTGCGCGGGGCCCGTTGCTGGAGCGGTTCTACGGCCCGGAGCTGATGCGGGCCTTCGGAGAGGTCAAGCGTCTGTTCGATCCCCGAGGGATCCTTAATCCCGGCAACATCATCGCGCCGGGACCGGTCGCGTCCATCGTCGAGCGCACGCGCATCGAACCCGCCCGTGGGGCCGCGCAGCCCGCCGCTCCCAAACCCACGGTCCCGCAGGTCGCCACGTTCTATGACTACGGAGATCACCACGGATTTGCCGGAGCGGTAGAGAGGTGCAACGGCGCGGGCGTCTGCCGCAAGCAGAGCGGCGGCACGATGTGTCCCTCTTACCGCGGCACCGCCGACGAGCGTCACAGCACCCGCGGGCGCGGCAACGCCCTGAGGCTGGCGATCACCGGTCAGCTCACGGGCGAAGCGCCGGCCTGGGATGATGCGGGCACGATCCAGACGCTCAGCCTCTGTCTCTCGTGCAAGGCCTGCAAGGCCGAGTGCCCAAGCAACGTCGACGTGGCGCGGCTCAAGGCGGAGTACACCGCCCAGCGCTACCGGCAGCGTGGAAGTGTGCCCCTGGCAGCCTGGATGACGGGCCACATCCGCAAACTGAACGCTCTGGGCTCCGCGGCACCCGGCTTTGCAAACTGGATGGCACGCAGCGGTGCGGGCAGGTGGGTTGCCCAGCGCGTTATGGGGATAGACCGGCGCCGCCCCCTGCCGGAGTTCTCCACCAGCCTCTACAAGCAGTGGCGTGGCGGTGAACGTTCCGATCACCCGCGCGTCGCTCTCTTTGGTGATTGCTTCACGGTCTACAACGAGGCGCACATCGGCCTCGCCGCCAAGCGCGTGCTCGAACGGCTCGGCTACTCGGTGATCCTGCCGCGACACGGTTGCTGCGGCCGCAGCATGATCTCGGTGGGCATGCTTCCTGAAGCGATCGCCACCATCGACGGCACGGTCGAGCGGCTACGCCCGCTGGTCGATGACCCATCGGTGCGAGCGGTCCTGTTCATCGAGCCGTCCTGCCTGAGCGCCGTGAAGGACGACTGGCTGCAGCTCAAGTGCCGGTCCCCCCGCGCGCTGCGTGAGCGGCTCGCGGCAAAAGCAATGCTGGTCGAGCAGTTCATCGAGGCCGAGTGGACGCGCCACCCGTCGCCCCCTGCGCCGGTCGACGCCGATCGCCTTGAGCGTGCCGCACTCCACGCCCACTGCCACCAGAAGGCCCTGTGGGGGGCGGCCTCATCGGGCTCGGTGCTCAAACGCCTGCTCGGCGACCGCCTGACCACGCTGCAGACCGGCTGCTGCGGAATGGCCGGCAGCTTCGGCTACGACAAGGACAAGTTCGATCTGTCGATGGCGATCGCGAACCTCCCCGCTCACCAGGGAGGTGTGATGAAGGCGATCAAGGAAGCGGAGCGCGAGGGACCGGTGCAGCTCTGCGCGACAGGCACGTCGTGCCGCCACCAGATCGCCGACGCTTCGGGCGGCACACGGACAGCACTCCACCCGGTTGAGCTCATCGACCGGCTGTTGCAACTCACTCCCGAGGCATGACTCGCAGCGGTCTTAGACGGCCGGTTGAGCCTTCGCCCGCATCATGCTCAGCGGAAGGCTGAGCAGATAGATCGCCGCCAGCACGCTCAGCGTCAGCCAGCTGTCCTTGAACATGCACACGGCGAT
>DASPMT010000488.1:0-6403 GCA_035626935.1 Phycisphaerales bacterium
ATGCCCGACGTGTTCGACGGAGAGCAGTTCGTCGTGAGCGGGCAGTACACCGGAAGCCAGAAGTTCAAGGTCCGCATCGACGGCGAGTATCTCGGCAAGCCCCACACACTTGAGTATGAGGTCGACCCCGCCCAGGCCAGCGCCCAGCACGCGTGGGTCGCCCGCTCCTGGGCCTCCCGCCGCATCGCCACGCTCCTCGAGTCGCTGCGCAACGACTACGCCGACAGACGCATCGACCCGAAGAACGACCCACGCGCGAAGGAACTGATCGACGAAGTTGTCGTTCTCTCCACGCGCTTCGGGATCCTGACCGAGTACACCGCGTTCCTAGCGACCGAGCCCAGCGTCGCCCTCGGCGACGACCGCGTCGTGCGCGAGCGCCTCTCCACGGCGCTGGACACCGCCAACAAGCAGCGCGGCGGCGCCGACGCCGTCAAGCAGGAAGAGAAGTTCGCGGCGATGAAGAGCGCAGGCTCCGCCGGCTCGCCGGCACGCCCCGCGGCAACCCTCGGCGGCAACACACGCCAGTACTACTACGAAGTCGGTTCCGGCGGACGAAGCCTCGAGCGTCGCGAGCTCTCCAACGTGAACCAGGTGCAGGACCGCACGTTCTTCAACCGCAACGGCCGCTGGGTCGAGGGGGCCAACATCACCAAGGAAGCCGAGGCGCCCGAACGCACCGTCACGGTCGGCACGGCGGAGTACGCCGCACTCGCTGACGAGTTGCTCGCGGCCGACCTCGGCGGCCTGCTCGCCCTCGACGGCGACGTCTACATGCTCTGGAAGAACCAGCGCGTGCTGCTCCGCAACACGGTCCCGGCCGAACAGCCCGCGACGCCCGCTCCGGCGCAGCCGTAAGCGGCAACCCTGTTTTCGAGCCCACCGGCGGCGCCAATCCGCCGCCGTCCGGGCCCCCCTCGCGGAATGTAAAAGGGCCCGGGCGTGCACCCGGGCCCTGAGCTTGCACTTATCTCACGGCAGGACGCGGCGTTTCCCGCTCAGCAGCCGGCGAAGAACTCGTCGACGAACACGACGAAGTCGTTGTTGTTGAAGGTGCCGTCGGCGCCCGGGACGCCTCCTTCGCGCCCGACGTCCGCGCGGCTGTCGCTGCCGAAGAAGAAGTCGATGAACACCACGAAGTCATTGTTGTCAAGCTGGTTGTCCTGCCCGACGACGCCGCCCTGCCGGCCCATGTCGGCCGCTCCGCAGAACGCCGGCATCGTCGGCGTCGGCAGATTGCCGGTGGCGACCGATGCCGGGGCCCCGGGCACCGGGTTTGGCTTGAAGAGCACGATCGTCGCCGGCGCGTGGGTGGGCGCGACGTCGGTCGTGAAGCCGAAGTTGTAGAGGCAGGCCCAGCGCAGAGCGTTGGCGTTGGCGTTCGCCGCGAAGTCTTCGGTCTTGAACGTCAGGGCGGTCGCGCTGCGCGTGGTTGTCCACGCCGCGTTGCTGTAGGGTTCGCCCGAGTGCCACTGCGGCGCGTGGAAGGTGACGTCGCTCACCGTGGCCCCCACGGGCATCGGGAAACTGACCGCCTGCGCGCTGCGGTCGGAGTTGTGGTTGTAGACCGCGTACTCGTAGCGGTAGAGACCACCTGCCAACGGCGTCGCCTTCGCCGCTGCCCAGTAGCGCGAGCGGATCGTGGTGCCCTGGAACATCGGGTTCCCTAGCGAGTCCTTGAAGCCGGTGCCGGGGTTGACGGCGTCGTCGTGGTCGGCCGTCACCAGCGTCACGGCGGCGTCGGCGACCTTCCACGCGAAGATGCCCGGGTTGTTCAACTGTGTCGACCCCACAAACGGCACGCTGCCGGCGCCGAGCTGCGCGGCGTTGAGCTCACGCCACGAAGCGTTGTTCAGGGCGTTGGTCGCCACCGTGTTGCCGGGACGCACGAACTGGGCGTAGTCGGCTGTCACGTAGTACGCGTCGACGAAGAACCGGGTGCCGGCCGGCTGGCCGGTCACGTCAGCCGTCGGGACCTGCAGACGCTCGCGGGTGACTGAATCGCCCGTCCCGGTATTGCGGATAAACAGCGAGGTCCCCAGCGTGGCGTTCACGACGTTCTTGGGCCCGAGCGACCCCTGGCTGCCGTTGAGGCTGCCGCCGTACGTGTCGGTGCAGTTGACGCCTAGCACGTCGCCGCCGAAGCTCTGGTAGTTCTGGATGCTCGGCCGCCACGTCGCCGTCGGCGCCGGGCTTCCGCAGTTGGAGTTGGTCGACACGAAGCCGTGCTTGAGCCACGACTGGCCCAGCGCCTCGAAGCGCCAGTACTCGCTCGGTGCGGTCCCGTACTTCTTCAGCCGGTACATGTTCTGGCTGATCACCGGGTGCTGCGTGTTGTCGTAGTCGGGCAGGTAACTGTTCGAATCGACCCACATGACCGGGTAGTCGCCCGAGTTGGAGGACGTCGTTCCCACCGAGTAGGCCGTGATGGCGCCGTTGGTGCTGGTCCCCCAGCGCGGGACGTCGGTGATGTTGAACGTATAGACGTCGGGTCCCAGCACCGGGCTGGGCGGCGCGATGCAGTTGACCGTGACGGTCAGGTTCCCCGTGCCCGAACGCCCCTGTTCGTCGCTGGCGAGGAAGCCGACAGTCTTGGCACCCGGCGTAACGGTTGAAGGCACCGTGGCCAGGTAGCTGAACGTCGAATCGCCGGCGACCGCGTCGCCGTTGGTGCCGTCGTTGTAGAACTGCTGCGTCGCGGAGCCGCCGATAGCGGCCAGGTTCCCGGTCACCGCCAGGCCCGTGCTGTCAGGGGACGTACCGGGCGTGACCTGCACCGTCAGCAGCGAGGTAGCCCCCGAACAGTTGTTGACCGTCGCAGGCAGCGCCGCCCCCGTTGAGCAGAGCACCGTCGCCGGATTGATCGGCGTAAAGCTCAGCTTCAGACCGTTCGAGAGCGTGGACGTGTTGCACGAGAACTGGTTCCCCGCGGCCGTCCCGTTCTGCAGCCCCACCGTCGCGCTCGAGCCCGACTGCGGGATCGCGCCGTAGATATACTCAAAGTGGCTGTTGTCCTCGAACAGACGCACCTGGAAGTTGAGCTGCGTGCTGCTCGCCGTCCGGTACACCGCCCGCCACTCGATGTTGAACACCCGGTTGGGCGCCACGCCGGTGACCGACGTGAAGATGCCCGGCGCGAACCCGTCGGTCCGCAAGTCGTCCCAGTGCGGCAGGAGAGCGACGCCCAGCGCCGAGGAGCGCGGGCAGCCGTTGGCGGACGTGGTGCTCGACGTTGTGAACTGAACGGTGCCGTTGGTGCTCACCGTCGCCGCCGTGTAGCTCACGCCGTACAGCGACACAGGGAACGGTAGCGTCAGCGGCGTCACGGCGTTGTCGGCGTGGTTCCCGATGTCCGCGGTGCCCGGCTCGATCACCGCGCCGGTCGAGCTTGTGATGCTGTAGCCCGTGCACTGCGCGTGCGTCAGCGACGAGCCCGCGGCCACTGCAAGAGCCGGAACCATGAACCGTGTCAGCCCCGCCCTGTGCCGCAAAGAGAACTTCATCATCTTGGTCACTCCATTACCTCGCCACGAGAGGACGCCGACGCTACCGCTCCATTGAACGATCCCTGCGAGAGAACCCCGCCGGGGTGTGCAGACGCAGCACCCGTGCGCTGCGCCAACGTCAGAGCCTCCAGTTTAACTGCTTCTTTGAGCGTTCACAACCGCGTACCTGAGCAAACCCTGAAATACCGGTCCGACCGGCTGCGGGCGGGGGGACCGGCCCCGATAAAGCGAGCCCGCCCAATGAAAAGCCGGCCTCAGGGGGTTCCCGAGGCCGGCGATTGGTTGATGACAGTTCCGGCCGGCAGACCCGTCCTGCCGGCCCGGTTCAGCAGCCGGCGAAGAACTCGTCGACGAACACGACGAAGTCGTTGTTGTCCAGGCTGCCGTCGGCGCCCGGGACGCCGCCCTGACGGCCCACGTCTGCGCGGCTGTCGCTGTTGAAGAAGAAATCGATGAACACGACGAAGTCGTTGTTGTCAAGCGAGTTGTCGTGGCCGACCACGCCGCCCTGGCTGCCCATGTCAGCAGCGCCGCAGAACGCCGGCATCGTCGGCACCGGCACCGCCGGAGTGTTGATGGAGGCCGGAGCATTCGGGGCTGGGTTCGGCTTGAACAGCGCGATCTCCGCCGGACCCGTCGTGGGCGCAACGTTGGCGGTGAAGCCGAAGTTGTAGAGGCAGGCCCAGCGCAGAGCGTTGGCGTTGGGGTTGGTGGCAAAGTCCTGCGTGCGGAAGGTCAACTCCGTGCTGCTGCGGCTGGTGGTCCAGGCAGCGTTGCTGTACGGCTCGCCCGAGTGCCACTGCGGCGCGTGGAAGGTAACGTCGGTCACCGTCGCGCCCACCGGCATCGGGAAGCTGACCGCCTGCGCGCTGCGGTCTGAGTTGTGGTTGTACACCGCGTACTCGTAGCGGTACAGCCCGCCGCCCAGCGCAGTCGCCTTGGCGCCGACCCAGTACCGCGAGCGGATCGTGGTGCCGGGGAAGCTCGGGTTGCCCGTCGCGTCCTTGAAGCCCGTGCCCGGGTTCACCACGTCGTCGTGGTCGGCGGTCACCAGCGTCATGGTCGGATCGGCCGTCTGCCAGGCGAAGATGCCGGGGTTGAACAGCTGCGTCGAACCGACGAACGGCACGCTGCCGGCCCCGAGCTGGCCGGCGTTGAGCTCGCGCCACGAAGCGTTGTTCATCGCGTTGGTAGCCACCGTCTGACCGGGACGCACGAACTGGGCGTCGTCGGCGCACACATAGAACGCGTCAACGAAGAACCGGGTGCCCCCCGGCTGGCCCGTCACGTCCGCCGTCGGAACCTGGAGACGTGAGTGGGTGTCGGTGTGGCCGGTGCCCGTGCCGCGGACAAACGGCGAGGAGCCGAACGTTGCGTTCACCAGGTTCTTGGGACCCAGGTTCCCCTGGCTGCCGTTGAGGCTGCCGCCGTAGGTGTCGGTGCAGTTGACGCCCAGCGCATCGCCGCCGATGTTCTGGTAGCCGAGCGTGCTGGGGCGCCACACGTTGGAGGGCTGGCACGCCGCGCCCGAGTTGGTGGAGACAAAGCCGTGCTTGAGCCACGACTGGCCCAGGTGCTCGAAGCGCCAGTACTCGTTGGGCGCGGTACCGTATTTCTTCAGCCGGTACATGTTCTGGCTGATCACCGGGTGCTGCGTGTTGTCGTAGTCGGGCATGTAGTTGTTGGAGTCGATCCACAGCACCGGGTAGTCGCCGTTGTTGGACGACGTCGTGCCCACCGAGTAGGCCGTGACACCGTTGGCCGAGCCGTTGTTCGGAACGTCGGTGATGTTGATCGTGTACACGTCAGGCCCCAGCTGGGGGTTCGGCGCCGTCACGCAATTCACCGCGAGGCTGATGCTGCCCGAGCCGCTGCGACCCTGCTGGTCGCTCGCGGTGAACGCCATCGTCTTTGTGCCGACGGTGACGGTGGAAGCCACCGCCGCCTGGAAGCTGAAGTTGTTGTCGCCCGCCGTGACGTCCCCGTGGGTGCCGTCGTCGTAGAACTGCTGCGTCGCCGAGCCGCCGATGCTCGACAGGTTCGCCGTTACCGCGATCCCCGTGCTGGCCGGCTCGCTGCCGGGGTTCACATGCACCACCAGCAGCGTGCTGCTGCCGGAGCAGTTGAGCACAGAGGGCGGCGTCGCCGAGCCGCTGGAGCACAGCACCGTCGTGCTGTTGATCGGCGTGAACGTGAGCTTCAGCCCGTTCGAAAGGGCGTTGGTCCCGCACGAGAACTGGTTGGCGGCGACCGCGCCGTTGGTCACGCCCACCGTCGCGCTGTTGCCCGACTGCGGATTCGCTCCGTAGACGTACTCAAAGTGCGAGTTGTCCTCGAACAGGCGGATCTGGAAGTTCAGCGCCGTGTTCGTGCCGTAGTAGATCGTCCGCCACTCGATGTTGAACACGCGGTTGGGCGCGACGCCCGACACGGACGTGAAGATGCCGCGCCCCGCCCCGTCGGTCCGCAGGTCGTCCCAGTGGGGCATCATCGCCACGCCGAGAGTGCCGTCGGGCAGGCACTGGTTGGTGTACGCGTTGCTGCCGCCGGTGAACTGCAGGTTGCCGTTGCTGGAGACGACCGCGTTGCTGTACCCCACGCCGTAGAGGTTGACCGGGAACGGCAGCGCGATGCTGGTGGTGGCGTCGTCGCCGTGGTTGCCGACGTCGGTGGTGCCCGGCACGATCGACGCGCCGTTTGAACTGGTGATGCTGAAGCCGCTGCACTGCGCGTGCGCCGCGGTTGTGCCCGCCGCCGCCATGAGCGCCGGAACCATGAACCGGACCAGCGACGCCGACTGCAGCTTCGAGATCGACTTCATCTTGACCACTCCTTGCCTCGTTGCATCCATGAACTGAGCACTGTCGTAGAGACGACAACCAGGGAGACAATCCCTC
>DASPMT010000489.1:0-8574 GCA_035626935.1 Phycisphaerales bacterium
CGGCCGCCTCGCCGGAGGGCTTTGTCCACCGTCCACTACCCCAAGCGGGGTCACCCCAGGAGCCGCCCATGTCCTTCGAAGCCGCCGTCCACGCCCAGGCCATCGAACTTGACCGCCTGAGCCTCGACATGTGTGCTGCCGCCGGCAGCGGGCACCCTTCCACCGCCATGTCGCTGGGGCACATCATCACCGTGCTGATGTTCAGCTCGATGCGATGGTCGCCCGACTACCCCGATTACCCCACGTCCGACCGCCTGGTCCTCTCGGAGGGTCACGCTGTCCCGATCGTCTACGCCGCCTGCGCCAAGCTGGGAGTGAAGATCGGCAAGGACCCGGAGAACCGGCGCGCCATGACCGTCGCCGACGCGATGAAGCTCCGCGAGGCCGGGTCCGAGGTCGACGGGCACCCGAACCCGATGGAGGGGTTCCCCTTCTTCGACGCCGCCACCGGCTCGCTCGGCCAGGGGCTCTCGGTCGCCGCGGGCCTGGGCAATGCCGCCCGCCTCGACGGTCTGGACAAGCGCATCTACTGCATCATCGGCGACGGTGAGAGCCGCGAGGGCCAGATCGCCGAGGCCCTCGACTACATCCAGGACCACAAGCTCACCAACGTCCTGCCGATCTTCAACTGCAACGAGTACGGCCAGGCCGACCGCGTCAGCAAGCAGCAGACCGCGGCGACCCTTGCCGCGAAGCTCGAGGCCTACGGCTACAAGGTCGTCTCGATCGACGGGCACAACCCCAAGGAAATCAAGGCCGCGTTCGACCAGTTCGCCAAGCTCAGCGGCGACACCGACGGGCAGCCGATGGCGGTGGTCGCCAAGACGGTCAAGGGGTGGGGCACGGGCGTGATGTCGGGCGCCGGCTGGCACGGCAAGCCCGCCTCGGGCGAGGTTCTGAAGAAGGCGATCGCCGAACTCGATCAGAAGCGCGTCGAGCTCACCACGAGCCTCGTGAACTCCGACTCGTTCGAGATCCAGCCTCCCGCCGAGGCCAAGCCGCGCGACAACAACCCGATCGACATCGTCCCGCTGGGCGAGATCGCGAAGAAGTTCGACATGGTCTCGGCCGTCCAGACCGGCAAGATGGCCACCCGCCGCGCGTACGGCATCGCCCTCCGCGCCCTTGGCCACCAGAGCGACCGGGTCGTGGTGCTGGACGCCGACGTCTCCAACTCCACGTTCGCCGACCTCTTCAAGAAGGACCTTGCCCTCTCCAGCCGCTTCCTCGAGTGCAAGATCGCCGAGCAGAACATGTACTCCGTCGCCGCGGGCCTCTCCGCGGCCGGCAAGGTGCCGTTCTGCTCGACATTCGCCAAGTTCGTCACCCGCGGCTACGACCAGATCGAGATGGCCATCAACGGCGGTGCCAACATCAAGATCGTCGGCAGCCACTGCGGCGTGACCCTCGCCGCCGACGGTCCGAGCCAGATGTCGCTCCCGGACATCGCCTGGTTCCGCTCGCTGAGCACGATGAAGGACCACCGCGGTAACCCCGGTTGCTACATCCTGCAGCCGGCCGACGCCTACGCGGCGTACGCCCTCACCCACGTGATGGCCGAGTACGAGGGCGCCTGCTACATGCGCACGATGCGCAACGAGACCGAGTTCCTCTACTCAGACTCGACCGTCTTCAACCTGGGCGGCTTCGAGGTCCTCAGCGAGGGGCGCGACATTCTCATCTGCGCGGCCGGCGCGATGGTGCACGAGGCCAACAAGGCCCTCGACCTGCTCGACAAGGCGGGCATCTCGGCGACGCTGGTCGACCTCTACTCGCTGCCGTTCGACAGCGACAAGCTTCTCGACATCGCCAACGCCAACAACGGCATGATCCTCACGATCGAGGACAACTACGGCGGTGGGCTGGGCTCCTGCGTCGCCGACGCGCTCACCGCCAGCGGCGACGCGTTCACGCTCCGCCAGATGTACGTCAAGCGCATCCCCAAGAGCGCCAAGACGCCCGAGGAGGTGCTGGCGATGTGCGGCCTCACCGCACAGGACATCGTCAAGGAAGTCATGAGCGCCCTTCAGGTCGCCTGAGCCGGACCCGTTACACGACGCCCAAAGGCCCCGACGGCGGGGCCTTTTTCATTGGCGGCGCCCCATAACCAGCCCTCGGTCGTCACACCCGGCAACCCGCGCCGGCTGTGCGCACACACTGCCGGCCGCTCCCCTTGCCCGGCGCCGGCGATGACGTAGCTTCTCTCTGGACGCGCCTGCCCGCGCCGACCGGAAAGGAGAAGAGCATGAACCCAACGCCCTCGAGGCGGATCGAGCTCCAGCAGCCCCCGCGGCCGGACACCGATTGGACGGTGCGACTCGCCCTCGCTGGCGCCGCGGGGTTTGCGCTCCTCATCACCGCTCTCGCCGTCGTCCTCGCCAACGCCTGGCCGCAGATGTCGGGCGTCCGTCAATCCGTGGGTGTCCTGACGGCGAAGGCCGACCGCATTGCCAGCGGCCAGGAGGCGCTCGCGGGCGACATCGCCACCCTCCGCGGCGACCTCCGCGATGACCGTGCGGTGCGCCAGGGTGACCGGCGCGACATCGCCACCGTGCAGAACCGCGTCGGCGAGCTCTCGTCCATTCTCGCTGACCTCCGCGAGCAGACCCGCAAGCTCGAGGCTGAGCCACAGCCGGCGCCGAACGGTCCCGCTGCCGCGCGCGAGCGCCCGCCCCAAGCCGACGCCGCTCTTGCCGATCTGCGCAGCCGCATCGATACCCTCCAGCGCCGGATCGACCAGGTGGCTGCGCCTCAGCCGCGGCCTCCGGAGCAGCCGGCCGCTTCCCCCGTTGTCGCCCCGCCGAACGGTCGCACCGCCCAAGTTCGACCGGCTCCGGCGCGTCCCGTGTACCGCGTCGACGAAGTCGAACGGGAAGTGCGGGAGATGCAGGAGGTCATCCGCCGGCAGCGCCCCTCGCAGGCGTCTATCCAGGCTCACCCGCCGATCCGCATCGCCGCTCCGGCTCCGAAGGCCTCGGCCACCTGCACCATCGCCGACCCGCTCGCTCCGCTCACCTCCAAGACTCAGCCGCGCATCGCACCGGCTCCAAAGGGGATGTCGCCGACCGCGTTAGTCTCGTGGGCGCCCTCGTCGCCGACGGCGCGCCAGGACGCTCCGGCGGGGACGCCGGAGCCGCGCTACACGCGTGTCGGTATCAACTCCGGTGTGCAGCGGTTCGGGCCCCTTGCCTTCCCGTTTGACGCGATCGGCAACCTCCTCGCCGCCATCGGGGAGGGGATAGACCACCTTTTCACCGGCCGCGTGTACCTGGACCGTCCGCTCGACGACTCCGCCCAGGCCCGCCGCTGACCCGGACTAAATCTGCGGATGCCCGCTACCCTCGGGCCATGCCCGAATGGATTCAACCGTTCTTCACGACCGAAGGTCTCGTCGCCCTGCTCACGCTGACGGCGCTGGAGATCGTCCTGGGGATCGACAACGTCGTCTTCATCGCCGTGCTGTGCGGCAAACTGCCGCCCGAGCAGCGCGTCAAGGCGAGCCGCGTCGGGATCGGGTTGGCCGTCATCAGCCGCATCCTGCTGCTGCTGACGATCACCTGGCTGATCGGGCTCGAGAAATACACGCTCTTCAAGCTCCCCCTGCCGTCCTTCCTGGCGCCAAAGTCGGCGGACGGCGTCGTCGCGGCATACCACAACTTCACGGCCAAGGACGTCGTGCTCCTGCTCGGCGGGCTTTTCCTGCTGTTCAAGGCGACAACCGAGATCCACGGCAAGGTCACGGGCGATCACCTCCCGGGCGACCCGAGCGCCCAGAAGGCGGCCCGCACGGCTACGTTCGCGTCGGTCATCGTGCAGATCCTGCTGATCGACATCGTCTTCTCGATCGATAGCGTGATCACCGCCGCCGGCATGAGCGGCCAGGTCCCCGTGATGATCGCGGCCGTCCTCATCTCCGCGCTGGTCATGGTGGTCTTCGCCAACCCGGTGATGACGTTCGTCAACAAGAACCCCACGGTGAAGATCCTGGCGCTCTCGTTCCTGGTGCTGATCGGCACGATGCTTGTGGCGGAGTCGTGCGGGGCGCACATCCCGAAGGGGTACATCTATTTCGCGATGGCGTTCTCGCTCATCGTCGAAGTGCTCAACATGAGGATGCGGGCGAGGGACGGCAAGCACGCCCCCGTGCCCGTCGAGCGCAAGCCCGGCGACGGCAACGAACCCCTGGTGTAAGCGGCTTGGCCGCGGCGGGCGGCCGCGGTTCTGTACACTCGTTCATGCGCCCAATCGTTCCTTTCCTCGCAGTCCCCGTGCTCGCCCTCGCCGCCTGCGCCGTCCGCTCGGAGCTCCCCCGTGACGGGGGCGCTCCCGCGGTGAGGAACATCGGGTTCCTCGAGCAGTACGCCGCAACGTCCGCTTTCCGGCTCGGACTGCCCAAGGCCGTCACTCCCACGCCCCAAGGCGACGCCGTCTTGTTCCTGCGCAGCACCGGCCCGCGATCGTTCGTGCAGGACCTGTGGGTTTTCGACGTCCCCACGCGCAGCGAGCGTGTCCTGCTCACCGCCGAGCAGGTCCTGGCCGGCAAGGACGAGGTGCTCACGCCCGAAGAGCTTGCCCGTAGAGAGCGGATGCGGATGTCGAGCCGCGGTATCTCATCGTTCGACTTGGCCGACGACGGCAACCGCCTTCTCGTCCCGCTGTCGGGGCGGCTTTTCGTCATCGACCTGACCGACCGGAGCGCGCCGAAGACCCGCGAGCTGAGATCGA
This sequence comes from Phycisphaerales bacterium, assembly GCA_035626935.1. Lineage (GTDB taxonomy): Bacteria > Planctomycetota > Phycisphaerae > Phycisphaerales > UBA1924 > JAJTGZ01. Next base: position 4,726 of record DASPMT010000489.1, read on the forward strand.
ACGCGGGGTTCGCGATCGACCCGCGGTTCACGCCTGACGGCTCGAAGGTCGTCAGCGTGCGCGGAAACGACTTGTACGTGTTCGACCTTGCAACCAACACCGAGACCCGCCTCACCACCGGTGCGACCGGCTCGATCTCGCACGGTACCGCCGAGTTTGTCGCCCAGGAGGAGATGGACCGGCGGCGCGGCTACTGGGTGAGCCCCGACTCGCGGACGCTGGTCTATCAACGAACGGACACCGCCGGGCTCGAGACGTTCACCATCGCCGACGCCGCCAACCCCGGAAAGCCGGCCCAGTCGTGGCCGTACCCGCGGGCCGGCAAGGCGAACGCGGACGTGACGCTGGGGCTCATGCCGCTTGGCGGCGGCGCCACAACGTGGGTCGACTGGGATCGCACGGCATATCCCTACCTCGCGCGCGTTGACTGGCCGAAGAACGCGCCCCTGACGATCCTGGTGCAGAACCGCGAGCAGACCGAGCAGCTCCTGCTGAAGGTCGACCCCGCCACCGGAAAGACCCAAACGCTGCTGCGCGAGACCGATCCGGCGTGGATCAACCTCTTCCATGCGCACTGGCTCAAAGATGGCTCCGGCTTCCTCTGGACCACCGAGCAGAGCGCCTCGGGCTCCGCGGATCGCCCGCGCCTGGAGCTGCGGAACGCCGACGGCACGCTCCGCGCAACGCTGCTCGACGGTACCGACTCGTTCTCGATCGCGGGGATGGAGCACACGGGCGAAGCCGTCATCCTTACCCGCGCCGCCGATCACAAGGCCAACCAGGTCTGGCGCTACCCGCTCCCGTTGAGCTTCGGGAGCGCTCTCCGCCCGGCGCCGATCGGCGGGCTGGCGCCGCACACTTTTCATGCGCCGGTGCTGAGCCGGCGCTCGGACCTGTGGGTCTGCGGCGAGACGTACGCCGACGGCACCGGCGCGTTCGTGGTGGGCCGCGGGGCGGGCGAGATTCTCGGGACCATCGGGTCGGTCGCCGAGGCGCCGCCGTTCATGCCGGCGCCCGAGTGGACGACCGTCGGCGCCGAAGGAAGCGAGCTCAACGCGGTGGTGATCCGGCCGCGCGGCTTCGACCGCACGAAGAAGTACCCCGTTCTCAACTCCGTCTACGGCGGTCCGCACTCGAACGTCGTCGTCGGCAACCCGCGATCCTACCTGCTGCACCAGTGGATCGCCGACCAGGGGTTCATCGTCGTGGCGATCGACGCCCGCGGCACGCCGAACAAGGGGCGCGCCTGGGAGCGGGTGATCAAGGGAGACGTCATCAAGGTTCCTCTGGCGGAGCAGGCCGCGGGAACACTCGCCCTCTGCGCAACCCGCCCGGAGATGGACGCGGAGCGGATCGGCATGTACGGCTGGAGTTTCGGCGGTTATTTCTCAGCCATCGCGGCGGCGCGCCGACCGGACGTCTTCAAAGCGGCCGTCGCGGTGGCGCCCGTCGCCGACTGGCGCGATTACGACACACACTACACCGAGCGGTACATGGGGCTTCCCGACGCCAACAAGGCGGGCTACGACGCCGCGAGCGTGCTCACGTACGCGAAGGACCTGCGCGTTCCGCTCATGATCATGCACGGCACCGCCGACGACAACGTGTACACCGTCAATTCGCTCAGGCTCACCGACGCGCTCTTCCGTGCTGGCAGGCCGTTCGAGTTCGTCCCGCTCTCCGGGTTCACCCACTCGGTGACCGAGCCGCAGGCGCTCAGCCGTCTATGGGAGCGGGCGGCCCTCTTCTTCAAGCGGAATCTGGGCGATCCGCGGTGAGTCCTCGAGCGGCAGACCGCTCGACGCCTCCTCCCGTGGCCGCTCGTTCCGCCGGTCGCCGCGGCGCTCACTGGATCAAGCTCCACGTCGACCTCGTCGCCGCTGCGGCTCGACCTTGATGCCGCGCGACGCCTGTCGGAATCGCTGCCGCTGCCGCAGCGGTCCTGGGTTTTCTACTCCGTCACCGGCCGCCGATAGGTGACGCGCTTTGTGGCTAGCGTCGCAGCGGTTACCCTCGTCGGCATTGCAGCGATGGCCGTGACCGGTCTCGGCGTGCGACCGTCGACCGTTCCGCCGATCGTCCAGTGGCTTATCGCCCTCAGCGTGCTCCCCTTCCCCCTCCTGGTCCTCTGGGGGTGCGTCGAGCCGCTCTTCCGCATCCGCCGCGCGCGCAGGCTCTGCCTCCCCCCGCTTTCCGCGCCGCCCGCGTCTGTGCCGGCTGCCGCTACGCGCTGTGTCGTGTCCCTGTTGGCGCCGACGATCTCACGCGTTGCTCCGAGTGCGGTCTGGCTTGGCGGCCCTCCGCTGAGCCGGTCATCCCGCCGTCCTCACCCGCCGCCGGCGCAGCTCCATCGCCCACAGCGCCGCCACCGTGAGCGCGTCACTGGCGATGTGGAAGTTCCGCACGCCCTCAAACGCCGGCGGGTTGAGCGCCCCCTCGATGCGCCGATCCGGCGCCGGGGCGTGCCCTGCGGCCGTGAGCACCGCTGACCTGTCGCCCTCGCTCTTCAGCGTCGCGAAGATGTCCAGCCGCTGCGCCGTGACATCGCCGATCGCGCCGCAGTTCTTGTACGCGAAGAAGCAGAAGAGCGCGGTGACCAGCAGCGTGGTCACGGTGTCCGGCTCCTTCCGCATCGACGCGAACGCCAACAGCCCGCCGATGACCGACGTAGATCGTCCAGTACCACTGCAACGCGTTGGAACGCTCGAAGTACATCTCCAGCAGGGCGGTGTAGCTCATGAGCCGAGCATACCCCCGCGGTTGCCGCGTCTCACACACACCCGGCGAAGAACCGGTCGATGAGCACCACGAAATCGTTGTTGTCGAATGCGCCGTCACCACCCTGTACGCCGCCCTGCGATCCCACATCGGCCCCCGGCTGCGCGCTGAAGAAGAGGTCGATGAACGCCACGAAGTCGTTGTTGTCCAGCACGCCATCGGGCCCGGTCACGCCCCCCTGGCCGCCGACGTCCGCCGAACCACACGGCAGGACGGGGAGCAGGTCGGTCACCACCGCGCGCACAGTGCCGTTCGCCGTCGCCAACGTGATCGTGTACGCCGCGTGACGCCCGCGCACCGCGTGTGGCCGCCCATCCTCACCGTTCCCTCCCAGCACGGACGGGTGTGCCGCCAACACCGCGCCCGACAGGTCCGGCCGCAGCGTTGCCACGTCGCCTCTTCGCGCCAGAACGCTCAACCCTTCCTCCTCGCCCCATGTCACCAGCATCTGAGAGGACGAGCTGGCTCCGACCGCGCTGGTCGAAACCATCACCCGCCGGCCCGCCACCCCAACGATCGACCATCCGCTCAGCACGCGGCAAGGTCCCGATCCCGGCGCAAGATCGCCGTCGCCCGCGGCACGCAGCACCGTGCCGTCCGGCTTCACTTTCACAAGCGCGCTCCGCCCATCATCCAGCGAGACCACCGCGAACACCGATCCGGTTGAGGCGATCTGAGCGCCGGCGATTCCGATGACGGTTTCGGCGCCCACCGCCGCGCCCTCCGTCAGCACCAGTTGCGGCGACCCGCCGGGAGCGCACCTGTACACCGCGTCACGTGTCCCGCTTGCTGTGTTCACCGCCGCGGCGAACACAACCGTCCCCGCGGCGTTGACGCCGACGCTCGAGAACGTCGAGTACGTGCCGCCGGCGATGCCCGGCGCAGCACCGCCCGGCGGTGCAATCAGTTGCTGCAGCGCCGGCGGCGGCCCACCCGCAAGCACACCCTGCGCCGCGGCGCGAACCACTACGCCTCCATCGGAGACCGCCACCAGGTGAGGAGAACCAAGCGAGACCGCCGGCGAGCTGCGCACGAGCGGCCCGCCCGTGTTGAAGTTGTACACCATGCACC
>DASPMT010000490.1:0-2123 GCA_035626935.1 Phycisphaerales bacterium
TCGGCGTAAGCCGATCGACATAGCGTGATTCATTTGAGGCCCGGGCGTGAGCCCGGGCTTTTTCGTTCCGCCTGCTCCCGGATCTGTGGGCGAGGGTGAACGATTCCTTTGCTTCCGCCCACACTACCCTCCGCCGATGCCCTTCCGCCTCGAACAACCTCTCGCCGACGCTCGGGCCGCCCTCGACTCCTTCCTGACGGACAAGGGGGCGCTTGACGCCTGCTCGGCGGCGTGTGCCACCATGGCCGTGAGCCTGAAGACCGGCGGCAAGGTGATGATCTGCGGCAACGGGGGGAGCTCGTGCGACGCCAACCACTTCGCGGAGGAGCTGACAGGCCGCTACCGCGCCGACCGGGCGCCGATCGCCGCGATCGCCTGCACCGATGCGGGGCACATCACCTGCACGGCGAACGACTACGGGTTCGATCATGTCTTTTCGCGGTGGGTGCTGGCCCTGGGCAAACCGGGCGACGTGCTGGTCGTGCTCTCGACGAGCGGCAACTCCGCGAACATCGTCAAGGCGGTAGAGGCGGCGAAAGAACGGCAGATGCAGACCGTCGCGCTGCTGGGCAAGAGCGGCGGGGCGCTCAAGGGGAGGTGCCTGCACGAGATTGTCGTTCCCGGCGCGACCAGCGACCGCATCCAGGAGCTGCACATGCTCATCCTGCACGCCTGGTGCGAGGGGATCGAGAAGCTGCTGGGCGTCGCGTGACGCACTGGGGCGCTTGTGCGCCGAGGATTCCGTGATACACTTGTGCGTTCGCCCGGCGTTCCGCCGGGGGTGGGTTCGGGGCACGTCCCCGAAGGAGAAACTCCGTGCAGATCACCTTCTCGTGCGTCACGTGTGGATATCAACTGAGCGCGCCGCCGCATCTTCAGGGCGCCGCGATCGGGTGCCCGCAGTGTCAAACGCAGCAGACCGTGCCGTTGGTGCCTCAGACGGTGGCGGTGCTCCCGCCGGCCATGCCGGCGGCGCAGGCGGCGTGCAACCGGCAGACCTACATCCTCGTGGGCGTGCTGACGGCCGTGCTCGTGGGCGGAGGCTTCGGCATTCACAATTTCATCGCCGGCCGAAACTCGACCGCCATAACGCAGGCTGTGCTCTGCGGTGTCGGGCTGGTGCTGATCTTCTGCACGTTCGGCGTCTCGTACCTGATCAACCTCGCCGTCATGGTCTGGACCATCGTCGACGTCTGCACGGTTACGACCGACGGCCAGGGACGGAAGATGGCGTAGCGCCGCCGGGTGCGGGCGGGCCCGCCTCGCGCGTCAGTGCGCTGTACCCGAGTCGCAAGGCGACGAGGATGAGGATCACCCCGAGCGAGCGGACGATCACCGTCGGCGGCGTCCTGGTGCTCAGCCTGGCGCCGATCTGTGCGCCGGCCACGGCACCGGCCGCTAGAGCCACGGCCACCGTCCAGTATCCGTCGAGCGACCCCATCAGGAGGTGCTGCACAGTGACAACCAGCGACGTGACGGCGAGGACGAAATGGCTTGTTGCGGTGGCGCGGTGGACGGCGAACGCGAGGATGAAGACCATCGCCGGCACGTGGATGACGCCGCCGCCGATCCCGACCATCGCAGCTACGAGCCCCACGACGACGCTGATCCCCGCGCCGATCACCAGCCCCTTCGTCGGCACGCGCTGAGCGAGGTGACCTTCCGCCGCGAGCTTGGCCTCGCGCTTCTTCAACCCTTCGCGTCCGCCCAGCAGGATCAGCAGCGTCGCGCCGACGAGCATCATGGACGCGAGCAGGCCCTCGAAGAGCCGTTCCGGCAGACGGCTGGTGAGCCACGCGCCCAGCACGCTCCCGGGAATGGTCGCGGCGGCGAACACCGCACCGGAGCGGTAGTCGACCCGCTTCATCCGGGCGTAGGTGATCGTCCCGCTCAGGCTGTTGGCGAAGATCGCCGCGAACGAAACGGCGGTGATCTGGTCGGGCGTTGCGCCCGGGTAGACCGCCCAGAGGACGGGCACCATGATGAAACCGCCCCCGACGCCGATCAGCGTGCCGACGAGACCGACGACGACGCCGAAGAGGAGAAAGAGCGCGACCGTCACGCCTCAGCGTAGGAAGACCGCAGCGTAGGAAGACCGCCCACCGGCGTTCTATGCTGGCGCA
>DASPMT010000491.1:0-4386 GCA_035626935.1 Phycisphaerales bacterium
GACGACGTGGCCCGAAAGATCGAGGCGGAAGGGTGGTGGCTGCGGAACGGCAAGGGTGAGCGGGTGCGCTGGACGCGCGCGTGAACTCCGGCGAGGCCGTGCGCGGGCGGGTGACGGTGGCCGCGAAGGACGGGCTTGTGCTTGTGAAGGACCAACGTGCGTCACCAGAGCGGGCCGAGCGCCTGGTCGGTGATGGGGGGCTGGGCTGGCGCGTCGGGCCGGTCGAACGGGGCGAGGCGGCGGGCGTCGTTGCGGAGGGCGGTCCAGGCTTCGAGCAGGCGCGGGATGACCAGCGGGAGTGTGCGCTCGATGCAGCGCTGGGCGGCGGTGCCGGCGGCCTGGTCGTGAGCGCGGTCGGCGGCGGCGCGCGGGACCGCGTCGAGGGTCTGCAGGAGTGCGAGGGCGGCGCCGATGAGGGCGCTCTCGGCGGGCTTTTGCGCGGCCTTGACGCTCAGGAGCGGCGCGGGCGCGGCTTTGTGCGCGGCGAGCCCGGTGGCTGATGCGCTGCGCGCAGCGCGGGCGCGGTCGAGGATCGACTCGATCGCCGCGATGGTGATGGGGTCCAGCGGGTGGTCGCGAGGCGTGGCGAGTTCGAGCGCGCGGCGGAGGGCCCGTTCGGCGAGCGCGAGCCTCGACCAAGGGCCCACCGACGAAACGATCTGCTCGACGATTGAGATGGTGCGGACCGTGGTGTCAGGCGGTGGTACGGACATCTGTGGGTCGACGCGTGCGCGCGGGACCGCCGGTGTGGCGTGCGTGCGCGTGTTCCTGATGAGCCATGCGACGGCTCGCCGGCACGTGGCTAGGGATATCGCGTGTTGACGGCGCTGAAAGCGGTGACTTGGGGCGATGACCCCAGGGCCGGCGGTGGTTATGGGTGCTCCGGTCCCCCTGTTTATGGGCGGAAAGAACAACGCCGGCCCTGAAGGAACCGGCGTCGTTCGTATTTGCTCACTCCGCCCGCAGGGTGCTTGCGGGCGTGGTGGTGGGAGGCGTTCCTGTCAGGCCGTGGGTGCGTCCATGACAGGGTTCGGGTAAACCCGCGGGTCGCCGTTTGACGGCCCGGGGGAAGGGAGAGGCTGTGGGGAACACGGGTGCTTGCTCGGATACGGGGGGCGATTTCCGGTCATTCACTTGTCTTGCCCGATGGTGGCGAGGCAGCGTGTGCGCGGGCGTAAATCGCGCGTGAAGTGCGACTCACCGCGGATTGGGAATCTGGGCAAGTTTGACGTTTGAACGCGAGCCCGTGGACCGGGCGCGGAGGCGCAGACGACGTGCATGCTTCTGCTGCCGCGCGGCGCGGATTTGGCGCGGGGGTCAGCACGCATGTTGCCGAAGGTTGTCCAGGTCGAGCCGTCGAACTCGGCGAAGCAACTGGCAAGGGTGGCCGCCCGCGGAGGTGATGCTGGGGGGTGACGACTTTGTTGTTGCGGATCAGGATCCCGATGTCGGCGAAAATCGCTTTGGGTCGCTGGCGGCGGACTGAGGGGACGGTCCAGACTGGGCACGGTTGGGGACGTGAGCGCCGGCGAGGTTGAGGAGCGAGGCGGCAAAGGCCGGCGGCGCGCGAGAGCACGGTCCACACGTCTCTTCAGCGGCCCGATGGGCGCTGCGCGAGGCTGCTTGCGCCAATGGTGCACGCCAGGGGGGTTGCCGAGTGCGGGTTTTGGGCGGTTTCGCGCTAGGATCGAGCCTTATGGCTTCAGCTGCTGAGAACACGTCTGGTTCGCCTTCATCACCCGATCGGCCGTTGAACTTCATCGAGCAGATGGTGGAAGCGGACATTGCTTCGCACCGGTGGGGGCTGGGAAAGGCCGCGCAGGGGATGACGGCAGCGAACGTGGTGCAGACGCGGTTCCCGCCGGAGCCGAACGGGAACCTCCACGTCGGCCATGCCGAGAGTATCTGCCTGAACTACGGGCTGGCGCAGAAGTACGGGGGGAAGTTCAACCTGCGGTTTGACGACACGAACCCGAGCAAGGAAGAGCAGGAGTACGTCGACGCGATCAAGAAGGACGTGGCGTGGCTGACGTCGGCCTTCGGCGGGAGCTACGACGACGGGCCGCACGCGGGGGGCGTGTACTGGGCGAGCGACTACTTCGGGAAGATGTACGAGTTTGCGCAGGACCTGATCAGGAAGAAGAAGGCGTACGTGTGCGAGCTGAGCGCCGAGGAGGTGGCCAAGCGCCGCGGGACGCCGAGCGTGCCGGCGACGAGCCCGTTCCGCGACCGGCCGGTGGAGGAGAGCCTGCGGCTGTTCCAGGAGATGAAGGAGGGGAAGCACCCCGACGGGAGCATGACGCTGCGGGCGAGGATCGACCTTGCGAGCCCGAACTTCAACCTGCGCGACCCGGTGATGTACCGCATCCTGCACGAGGAGCACCACAACACGGGACGGGAGTGGTGCGTGTACGCGATGTACGACTGGGCGCACGGCATCGAGGACGGGCTGGAGAAGGTGACGCACTCGATCTGCACGCTGGAGTTTGAGAACCACCGGCCGCTGTACGACTGGTTCATCGCGGCGATCAACGAGGGGCGGAAGCCGGAGGATTGGCTGTGGCACAGCCAGCAGATCGAGTTCGCCAAGCTGCAGTTCACTTATACGGTGCTGAGCAAGCGGAACATGCGGCGGATGGTGGAGGAGAAGTTTGTGAACGGGTGGGACGACCCGCGGATGCCGACGATCAGCGCGATGCGGCGGCGCGGGTACCCGGCGCGGGCGCTGCGGGCGTTGTGCGAGGACGTGGGCGTGACGAAGGTCGAGAGCGTGATCGACATCGGGCGGCTTGAGAACGCGGTGCGTCACGAGCTGAACCGGACGGCGCCGCGGGCGATGTGCGTGCTGAGGCCGCTGAAGGTGGTCATCGAGAACTGGCCGGCGGGGAAGGTGGACGAGCTGGAGTTTGTGGTCAACCCGGAGGACCCGTCGGCGGGGAAGCGGAAGGTGGCGTTCACGGGGGAGTTGTACATCGAGCGCGAGGACTTCATGGAGGTGCCCGAAAAGAAGTTCTTCCGGCTGGCTCCGGGCGCCGAGGTGCGGCTGCGGTGGGCGTACTTCATCAAGTGCGTGGGCGTGGACAAGGACGCGGCGGGGAACGTCGTCGCGGTGCGGTGCACCTACGACCCGGCGACGCGCGGCGGGGACGCGCCGCTGGACGCCGCGGGGAAGCCGACGCGCAAGGTGAAAGGGACGCTGCACTGGGTGAGCGCGGCGCACGCGATCGGCGGCGAGGTGCGGCTGTTCGAGCGGCTCTTCGCGGCCGAGGCGCCGGGGGAGAAGACGGGGAAGTGGGAGGACGACCTGAACCCGTCTTCGCTGGAGGTGCTGCGTGACGTGAAGCTGGACCCGGTGCTGGAGGGGGCGAAGGCGGGGGAGACGTTCCAGTTCGAGCGGATGGGGTACTTCTGCGTCGATCCTGATTCGTCGTCCGGGAAGCTCGTGTTCAACCGGACGGTGACGTTGAAAGAGAGCAAGTAGCGGAAACTCAAAGAGACGAAGAAGAACTCGAAGGTCTCAAAGGGAGAACAGGAGGAGCCGGTTCCCCTGACGTTTCTTGGGGTTCTCTGAGTTCTTGTGCTTTGTTTTCTTTGAGTTTCAGGCTTCTGCTCTGGCCAGCGCGATGCTCACCCTAAGCAGTTCGGCGACGCTCCAGGCCTGGGCCGGGCAGCCGCCGGGCTGTTGAGGTTCCTGCGGGGTGTCGTCGCCGTCATAGACCTCGGGGATCTGGCCGCAGCAGTCGCAGTCGAGGGACGCGAGGGAAGGGGCGAGGAGGCGCTGAGCCTGCCTGATGGACGCGGTCGACCAGTCGTTGGCGCGGGCGGTGGCCTCGGCGAGGGGGCCCAGGAGCCAGGGCCAGGCGGTGCCGTTGTGGTAGGCGGCGTCGCGGTCGAACATGCGGCCGCGGAAGCGGCCCTTGTAGCGCCAGTCGCCCTGCTCGAGCGTGCGGACGCCGTGCGGAGTATAGAGCGTGTCGGTGCAGACGTTGACGATCGAACGCTGCTGCTCCGGGTCGAGCGCCGAGTGGGGAAGGCTGACGGCGAAGAGCTGGTTGGGGCGGATCTCGTGCGTCCCGGTTCCGTCGTCGCCGATCACGTCGAAGAGGCAGCGGCGCTGATCGTTCCAGAAGCGGGCGGCGAACGAAGTCGCGACGCGTACGGCGAGGGCGGTGTAGCGAGCGGGATCGCCCGAGCGGGTGACGCGGACGGCCTCGGCGAGCGATCGGAGCGCGTTGTACCAGAGGGCGTTGATCTCCACCGGCTTCCCGTGGCGCGGCGTGAAGACGACGCCGTCACGCTTGGCGTCCATCCACGTGAGTTGGGTGGTGGCGTCGCCGGCGCGGAGGAGGCCGTCGGCGTCGTCCATCTTGATGCCGAAGTGCGTGC
>DASPMT010000492.1:0-2059 GCA_035626935.1 Phycisphaerales bacterium
AGTGCAGTCGCATGAGAACTGGTGGACGCCCGGGACGCGGATCGCCCGTCCCTCGCGGGCCACGCCGCCGGCGCCGAGCGTGCTGACGACGACGCTGGTGGTGCGTTCGATGGTGGCGCGCCAGTTGGAAGGCATGGCGTACATCGACGCGCGCGTGCCACTGGCGGACTCGATCGACGAGGTGATGACGCCGGTCCGCTTGAGCGGAGAGGACGTCGCCGCCGCCCTGCGGCCCTCACTCTTCGTGCTCCCGACCACCAACTGCCTGGCGCTGTCGGTGCGGGACGTGGGAGAGGAGGACCTCGGGTCGGCGCTCGCGCTTGGAATGAAGGTGGAGGTGGTGCGCGACGGGAAGGTAATCGGGCGCGGACGCTGGTACCAGGGAACCGGTGAGAAGAGCGTGTCCGGCCGGCCGGTGCTGGTGCGTTTCGGGCGGTATGACCCCGTGAACAACGTGAACGGCCCGATGACCTGCACGCTCGAGGAACTGCTGGCGGACGGCGGGTGTGCCGTGCGGTTCAGCACCGACGAGGAGATGGCGCTGGGCGCCATCGGGTACGGGTCGTACTGGCGCGGGAGCTTCGAGCGGCCGCTGAAGGAGCTGGCGCGGTAGCGGCACCGTCTGCCCTTCGCCTCAGTCGAGCTTCCCCTTGCGGTGGGCGAAGACGGCGGCGCCGACGACGCCGGCGTCGTCTTCGAGCTTCGTCCGCACGATCTCGGTGCGCCTGAGGATGTGGGGGTAGACCGCTTCGTGGTGCGCGGAGCGGATGGCGCGGACGAGGGGCTCGCCGAGAGCTTCGGCGAGCCCGCCGCCGATGACGATGCGCTGGAGGCTCAGGGCGCTGCTGAGCCCGGCGAGGGTGGTGCCGATCGAGCGTGCGGCGTTGTCGACGACCTCGCAGACCAGGGGGTCCCTCTTGCGGAAGGCTTCGCCGATGACACGGGCCTTGATCTCCGAGAGGTCGCCGTCGGTGATGCGGGAGACGACGCTGGAACGCCCGGTGCGGATGAGCCTAACAATGCGGTCGGCGATGGCCGTGCGCGAGCAGAGGTTCTCGAACGAGCGGCCGCCGGGAGGGCCGCCCGGGAGGATGCAGATGTGCCCGATCTCGCCGGCGGTGTTGAAGAAGCCGGGGTAGACGGTGTTGTTGAGGATGAGGCCGCCCCCGATGCCGGTGCCGAGCCAGACGGCCATCAGGTGCGTGGCGCCCTTGCCTGCGCCGTGGGTGTGCTCCCCGATGATCGCGGCGCGGACGTCGTTGGTGACGAAGACGGGCCGGCCGGTGTGCTGCTTGAGGGTGCGGGCGAGCGGGGCGTTTGTCCAGCGGAGGTTGGGAGCCTGGAGGATGACGCCGGTGCCGGGCTCGACGGCGCCGGCGGCGCCGATGCCGATGCCCGCGAGCGTGCGGACGGGGATCCCGGCGTCCTTGCAGGCTTCCTCGACCCCTTCCGCCATGCGCGCGAGGACGGCCTTGAACCCTTCGGCGGCGCGGGTCTTCTTCTTGGCGCGCCCGATGACCCTGCCGGTGCCGGCGGCGTCGACGACGCCGATCTGCATGTTGGTGCCGCCGAGGTCGATGCCGATGACGGGACGGGTGGCCATAGAAAGTCTCGAGGAAGAAAGCGAAAAACGGAAAACGAAAGTGGGAGATAGCCGCCGGGCTCAGTTTCGGTTATCGGAGGTCACGACTTTGGGGTCGGGGCCATGAAAAGAGAGTCCAAACCCGTCAGGCCGATGGGCTCGCGGGTGAAGAAGCACTCGCCGGCCGCGGCCTTGATGCGGGAGCCGAAATAGGCGTCTTGCGCCGCAATCATGCCGGGAACGGAGCTGTTCAGGGGGTTGTCGGCGAACTGGGTGCGGTAGGCGGCGATGGCGGCCTGTTTTTGCGCGGCGTGGGCGGAGGTATCGAGGATGAACGACGGCTGCGGCACGATGCGCAGGTGGGTGGCGTAGTAATAGATGAGCCAGGGGGGGTAGATCGGGGGTGCGCCGTTGTCGCCGGGCATCGCGAGCCGGGTGAGCTTGGCGTCAAAGCGTGCATCCTCGACGATGCGGGTG
>DASPMT010000493.1:0-3568 GCA_035626935.1 Phycisphaerales bacterium
GGCACCGGCGTCGCGCCGACGGCGATCCAGATCGACCCGCGCACCTACGAGGATTTCAACGGCCGCCCGGTCGAGACGGTCGCCAGCTGCGAGCTCGGCGCCTCGATCAACAGCCGCCAGGCCGCCTACGCCGCGCACCCGACGTTCGGTATGAACGGGTCATATGTCGGCGGCGCCCTGATGTTCGGCGCCTTCCAAGGCACCTACGGCCGGGAATTGGTCCGCAAGCCGCACTACATCAACACCTTCTCCGGCGCCCAGAACTCTTCGAATCTGATCTTCGCCGGTTCGTCCCGCGGCGGCGACATCAAGAACTCAGGCTCGTACTGGGGCTGGTGGGCTCAGCCGCCCAACACCGGCAAGGTGCACCCGGGCAACCCGTTCATCATCGCGCCCAGCCCCGGTCCGGGCAGCGCCAACAGCTGGGCCACCGGGCAACCCACCGCGGCCGGCGGCCCCGGTCCCGCAGGCACTTGGTGGAGCAACAACAAGTTCAACCCCAACACCGCGCCCACCACTTGGGGCTGCATGGACTTCCGCCACCTGAACAAGGCGGTCGTCTGCTACATGGACAACCACGTCGAGGCGGAGGGTGCCGAAGACCTGCGCGACATGCGCAAGTGGTCCAACTACGCCACCTCGGCTACCTGGACCTACGTCCCGCGTCAGTAAGCGTTCCGCTTTCCAATCCATCGAATGCGCCCGGCAGCCGCTCCTGCCGGGCGTTTTCATTTCCAAGTATACTCCACGTGCCCCTAAGGTGTATTTCTGCAATCACTGCTTGCTCCAAGGACATTTGTCCGGTACCCTTTTATGGGTGGAGGGGTCGCCCCGGGGTTCTCTCGGTGGCGTAAGGCGTTCCGTTCTGGTCGTCGAGTCCGGCAGAATCAGGAGTCCCACCATGTCTCAAGCGCGCGTCGGGCGGCACAGCGGCTTCACCCTCATCGAGCTTCTGGTGGTCATCGCGATCATCGCGCTGCTGGTGGCCATCCTGCTCCCTGCGCTGGCGCAGGCGCGCAAGGTCGCCAAGCTGACGCGCGAGCTCGCCGCCGGGCACGACTTCATGAACGCGCAAGCGATGTACTCATCAGAGAGCAAGGACCGGATCATGCCCGCCGGCCTGGCGTGGCCCTGGGCGCATCATTACGCGGGCGCTGAGCGCCACTGGATGACGCCCAACGACTACTACACCAACAACCCCAACGTCTACCTGGGCGGCGGCGTGGTGAAGGTGTGGACGTGGGTCTTCTACGCCGGCACCGGCGTCGCGCCGACGGCGATCCAGATCGACCCGCGCACCTACGAGGATTTCAACGGCCGCCCGGTCGAGACGGTCGCCAGCGGTGAGCTCAGCGCGTCAATCAACAGCCGCCAAGGGGCCTACGCCGCGCACCCGACGTTCGGCATGAACGGGTCGTACGTGGGCGGCGCCCTGATGTTCGGCGCCTTCCAGGGAACCAACGGCGCGGAACTGGTCCGCAAGCCGCACTACATCAACCGTTTCTCGGGCGCGCACAACTCGTCGAATCTGATCTTCGCCGGCTCCGCCCGCGGCGGCGACATCAAGAACGCCGGCGCTTACTGGGGCTGGTGGGCCCAGCCGCCCAACACCGGCATCGTCCGCCCGGGCAACCCGTTCGTGATGGCTCCGAGCCCCGGACCCGGGTCGGCGTCCGGCTGGGGCACGTGGAACGTGAGCAACAAGTTCAACCCCAACTCGGTGCCGACAACGTGGGGGTGCGTGGACTTCCGCCACATCAACAAGGCGGTGATCTGCTACATGGACAACCACGTCGAGGCGCAGGGGATCGAGGACCTGCGGGACATGCGCAAGTGGTCCAACTACGCCACCTCGGCCAACTGGACCTACGCCCCGCGGCCGTAGACAGCGCCGCCGTTTGCTATCCTACCGCCCGACGGCGTCGTGTCGTCGGGCGGTTGTTCTTCCGGGAGAAGCTTCGTGAGCTACAAGCGTGACAGCGGCAGCGAGAACGCGATGGCCCGCAGCCAGCGCATCAAGGGGGTCTTCGCCGGCGTGGTGATCGCCCTCTGCGTCGGCTTCCTAGTGTGGGCGCTGTGGCCGTCGCCGCCGGTGGTGATCCCCCCGTCAGAAGACCCGGCTGCGCAGTGGACCCGCGGCTACGGCGCGATGAGCGCCGAGCACGCGAGCAAACAGGACGCGTTCTACTGGGCGACGTCGCGCATCACGACGGAGCCGACGCCGGACAACACCGGGATCATCATCAAGGGGAAGGTGAAGACGCCCGCCGAACTGGCGCTGCTGAAAGCCGAGCTGCCGAAGATCACGCCCGCGGTGCCGTTGACCTGGGACGTGACCGTCTCTCCCTGAGTGGGCTAGAAGACCGTAGCGGCTGCTACGCTCGCCCCGATGAGCGACTTTGTCACCAGGCTTTCCGAGCGGGGGATGCTCCACCAGTGCACCGACGAGGCGGCGCTCCGCGCGCACCTCGCCTCGGGGACGCGCAGGGCGTACGTCGGCTACGACCCCACCGCCGACAGCCTCACCATCGGCAACCTCGTCACCATCATGCTCCTGCGCCACTGGCAGGAGAGCGGGCACGCGCCCGTGGTGCTGATGGGCGGCGGCACGGGCCTGATCGGCGACCCCAGCGGCAAGACCGCCGAACGCGAGCTGCTCACGGAAGAGAAGGTGCGGGCCAATGTCGAGAGCCAGAAACGCATCTTCTCGCGTCTGCTGGACTTCTCGGACACGGGCGATCGCGCCGCGACGATGCAGAACAACGCCGACTGGCTAACCAAGCTCGGCTACATCCAGGTGCTCCGCGACGTCGGCAAGCACTTCTCGGTCAACCAGATGGTGCAGCGCGACAGCGTCCGCAAGCGGCTTGAGGAACGGGAACACGGGATTTCGTACACCGAGTTCTCCTACATGATCCTGCAGGCGTACGACTACCTGCACCTCTACCGCGAGTCGGGCGTGACCCTGCAGATGGGCGGCAGCGACCAGTGGGGGAACATCGTCAGCGGCTGCGATCTGATCCGGCGTGCGGTCGCCGACGAGATGGACGCGACCGAGACGCGGCACCGGGCGTTGCAGGCAAACGCCCAGGGCAGTGACGACGAGATGAGCGAGTTCGCCGCGCTCGTCGCGGAGGATGCTGCGCACGAGTCACGGGGCGTGCGCTCCGGGGACCGGCATCGCTCCTTCGCCCTTACGACTCCTCTCGTCACCAAGGCCGACGGCGGCAAGTTCGGCAAGACCGAGTCCGGTGCCGTCTGGCTCACCGCCGAACGCACCAGCCCCTACGCCTATTACCAGTTCTGGCTCAACGCCGCCGACGCCGACGCCGAACGGTTTCTTAAGGTCTTCACGCTCCTCTCTGTCGACCAGATCGCCGCCGCGATGGCCGAGCAGGCCGCCAACCCCGGCGCCCGCCCCGCCCAGCGCTTGCTCGCCCGCGAGGCGACCGACCTGCTCCACGGCAAGGCCGAACGCGAGAAGGCCGAAGCCGCCGCCGCCGCACTCTTCAGCGGCGAGGTCGGCTCGCTCGACGAGCGGACCATGGCGGAGGTCTTCGCAACCGTA
>DASPMT010000494.1:0-8663 GCA_035626935.1 Phycisphaerales bacterium
TCGAAGCCGTCGCCCGGCCTCTCCCGCAGGCGATGCCCGCCGCCGTCCGCGAGCGCCTGATCGCGGCCGCTGCACACAACGGCCCGGACCTGCCGCGTTCCTTGTAAGGCGCACCGTTCCCAACCGACTCACCGGCGTAGAGGCTCCCAGGAGTGTCGCCTGATCGCAGGCCGGGGGAGCGTCGCGTCCACGCATGAAGAGAGGTTCACCGTGAAAAGAACGTTCATCAGCACGATCGGTCTGCTCATGCTCACAGCAGGCGCCAGCGCCGACCCCGTCCAGGTCCGCGTCACCATCCAGAGTCTGGCGGGACAGAACGGCGTCGCGCTCTCCCCCTTCACCGTCGCCTTCCACAACGGCTCGTTCGACGGGTTCAACAGCGGCGCGCCGGCGGCCATCGGCATCCAGAACATCGCCGAACTCGGTGACGGCGCCGCCTATCTCGCCGCCTTCGGCGCCGCGTACCCGCAGGGCGTCTCCGGCACGGTGACGGCGACCGTCGGCGGCTTCGGGCCGGGCATATTCCTTCCCGGCGCCTCCGGAACCTTCGTCTTCAACATCGACACCGCACTCCATCGCTACTTCAGCTTCGGGTCGATGGTGGTCCCCAGCAACGACATGTTCTTCGGCAACGACTCGCCCACCGGTGTCGCCCTCTTCGACGGCGCCGGCAATTTTCTGAACCCCACCGTCATGCTCGCCGGCGCCAACATCTGGGACGCCGGGACCGAGGTGAACGCGCCGTTCGGAGCGGCCTTCCTCGTCGGTCAGAACGCCATGGACCGCACCGCGGAGAACGGCGTGATCACCGTCGGCGGCAACCTCACACCCTATCTCAACATGCTCACGCCGGCCGGCTATACCTTCTCCAACCTTCCCGGCGCCGGCGACCAGCTCGCCCGCATCACCTTCGAGATCGTTCCCACACCGGCCGCCGCTGGCGCCCTCAGCCTTGCCGGTCTCCTGGCGCTCCGTCGTCGCCGCGCGGCGTACTGAGCAGCGCCGCACCAGCCCGAAGGGGCGCCCTCTTAACGAATGACCCGGCGGACCCTCCGCCGGGTCATTCTCTTTGCGTCGCCTCGGCTGCAACAGCCGCCGCCCCGAGCGCCACACGGTCAGCGCACCGGCCGCTTCAGCAGCCGTCGAAGAACCGGTCGATGAACACCACGAAGTCGTTGTTGTCCCAGACCCCGTCGGTCCCTGGCGTGCCGCCCGTCGTGCCGACGTCGGCCGCGGCCGCGTGCGCAAAGAACAGGTCGATGAACACGATGAAATCGTTGTTGTTCAGAACGCCGTCGGACCCCGGAACACCGCCGGGGCCGCCGAGGTCGGCGGCACACACGGGCGCGCCCCCGACGACCAGCCGCAGATCGTCGAAGTTCACCTGGGAATTACTTGCGCCAAAGCGGACCTCCAGCAGCTGACCCGCCGCCAGCCCCGCCGGCGTCGTGCCCGTGACGCTGTATGTCTGCCACGCGCCGGGCGCCGGCGCCTCCGCCGCAGCCACAGTCCGCAGGCCAAACCGCGTGCCTCCCGCCCACAACTCAAGCACTGCGCTGCTGAAGCCGCAGCAGGGGTGGGACCTTCGGCCCAGCTTGGCCGACAGGGTGTACGTCGTCCCGGCCAGCGCCGCCGTACCGAGCACTTGCTTTGCGGAACCACCGTTGGAGTACGCGACCTGCTGACCCTCCGGCGCTGTGAGGTCCCAGCACGTCCCAGGGTCCCAGATGCCGATCTCGCCCGGACCCCCCGCCTGCCAGAATGGGTGCGTTCCCCCGCTGATCGCGGCGGTGAACCCGCACGGCGCGATCACCGCCGTCTCAAAGCCGGGGTCGCCGATCGCGATTGTCTGTGCGACGCCGCTCGACACCCACCCGCCGGAAAGAGCCCACAGGAACGCCGCCGAACCGCCGATTTGATGCACACCCATCTGTCCACTCCTTTCGAGCGTGAGAGCCGGAGACCAACGAATGCGGACACGATGATGCGGCAAGATGAAAAGACTGAAATGAGCCCCGGCAACCCAGCCAAGCCAGCTGAAAGCACCGGAACGTGCAAAGACCGGACCGCTGCCCGATCGACGCAGAACATCTTTATCCCGCACGGTGTTGCGCCAGGTGATGGCCCGTGTGACAACACCGCACCGCCGTTTTCATCGCACTGTCTTCGCGGGCGCGCCCGGCGGCGAGATCCGTTACACTAAAGCCCTTGGGAGAAGACGAAGTCGTTATCGGTGTGATCTGCTCCGTCGCCGCGACGGTGGGCTGGAGCGTCTCGTTCTACCGCTGCCTGGCGGTCCACCGCGCCGTCGCGGCCGGCGGCGCACGCAGGGCGTTGCTCTCAACCGCGCCGTTGCTCGCGGCGACGGTGATTCTTGCCGTGCTGCTCACCGCTTCGGCTCACGACGTCCGCGGCGACATCCGCTACCTCTGGATGTACACCGCGGTGGGCATGGCCGTTGTTCGCATCTGCCTCTCGCTCCCCTCACCTGCAACGCTCGACGCCGCCCGCACCGCCGTCGAGGGACGCAATTCTCCGGCCGCATGGTCCGTCCTCGCCGCCACCGCCGGCTACTCGCTGGCGTTCGCCGGGGCCAACGTGGGCGACGGACCCGGCTGGTACGTAGTCGTCTTCAGCGCCGCCCTCTCCTGCGGCACGCTCTACCTCTTTCACTCCGCGCTGGAGGTCGCCGCGCACCTCCCCTCGCGCGTCGCGTCCGACCGTTCGGCCTGCGCCGCGTGGCGTCTTGCGGCGCTCCTGGTCGCCGCGGGCGCCGTCTGCGGCCGGGCCGCGTGCGGAAACTGGGTCTCTGCGTCCGCAACAACGGCCGATTTCATCGGCATCGCCTGGGTGCTGGCAATCCCGCTGGCGATCGAGGCTGCCCTCGCACGGATCGGGCCTCCGCGTCCGGAAGACACCCTCGGCCGATTCGTCGCTTTCCTCGCCGCGTGGGCCTACTTGAGCACAACCTTCGCGTACCTCGCCTCGCTGGGACCGTGGTCATGACCACGACGCTCCGAGCAACCGACCGTTTCGGCGACGATGCCGTCACGCGGCTCCGTCGCCGTGCGGTTTTCGAGGCCGGCAAGTGGGACCCGCAAGTGCATGACGGCCCGAGCCTTGCCCCGTTCGCTCTCCGCATCGGTGCTGAGGAGTGGGCCGCGCTCTGCCGGCACGCGGAGCGGCTCTGGGCCGAATTGGCGGCTATCGAGCGACAACTGGTGACGGACCGGCGCCTCCTCGGCGCACTCGCGATCCCACGCCGCGCTCGCACCGCAATCCTCCAGGCAGCCGCGGCGTCGCCCACAATCCGCTTCGCTCGCTTCGACTTTCACTTCACTTCCGCCGGCTGGCGAATCTCCGAGGTAAACGCCGACGTCCCCGGCGGCTTCGTTGAGTCCGGCCCTGTTACGCAAATGGTGGCAGACGAACTCGGTGCGGCGGCCCCGTCGGACCCCGCCGCGCTCATCGCCGACGCCTTTGCTCGCTGCGCCGCTTACGGCGGCATCATTGCGCTTGTCCACGCAACCGCCTACGCCGACGACTTCCAGGTGATGGAACGCTTCCGCCGCCTCCTCGAGGCGCGCGGCATCGCGGCCGTCCCGTGTTCACCGGATCACCTCCGGTGGGACGACTCCGGAACCTGCAGCACCGCGCCGGACGCGCCCCCCGTCGCCGGGGTGCTCCGCTTCTTCCCGGCCGAGTGGCTCGTCAATCTGCCGCGCTCGCACGCCATCACTCCGTTCTTCGGCGGCAGAGCGCGAGGGCCGGTGCTCGCAAATCCGGCAACCGCGCTGGCCATTCAGAGCAAGCGCCTCGGTTTAGTCCTCGATCGCTTCGCCGCACCGAGCTCGACGTGGCGCGCACTTACGCCGCCCGTCCGCTCCGCGCTCCCGTCGATCTACTCGCGCCGTCCGATTCCTGACGGGTGGGTGCTCAAGCCCGCGATGGGACGCGTCGGCGAAGGAATCGTCATCCCGGGTGTCACAGCCGCGGCCGATGCGCACCGTTCCATTCGTCACGCCCGGCTCGCTCCCGGGCATTGGCTGCTGCAGGAGCGGTTCGAGTCGCGACCGATCGCCGCACCCGGCGGCCCGCGTCACGCCTGCATCGGCATCTACACCGTTAACGGCCGCGCCGCCGGCGCCTACGCCCGCGTCTCCTCACGCCCTCTCATCGACGCACACGCCCAGGACGCCGCCCTCCTCATCGACGCGCCGTCGCCCGCTCACCCCTCCACGCACCCGCAAAGGAGAGCGCCCCGTGCAGCAGCAGGAGTGCTTTGACGCCTGGGCCCCGGCCGCCGCACGCTGGTCACCGTGGGCCAAGCCGGTGCTCTTTGTCACCTCGCCCACCCGCGTCGCCGTCACCGCACCGCCTCCGCTCCCGGCCCCACCCTCCACCCTCAAACTCCCCGTCGCCGACGGCCGCACGGCGCTGGTGATCGATCTGCCCGGGCCTCTCAGCGTCGCGTGGGCCGTCAACGCCGCACACGCCGGCTACCAGCCCGTCCCTCTCTACAACACCACCGTCCCCCCGCGCGCCGGAGTCCTTGACCTTCGCGGGCTCGTCGATTCGCTCTACACCGGCGCGTTCCATCTCGCTCGCATCCGTATCCCTCCCGAGGCGCCCCCGGCGTTCATCCTCGACGCTGACCGGCTCGGCGTCGGCGGCGCGGCGCACACCCCGCGCCCCGGCGACTACGACAACCGCTGGATCCTCTTCCCGCAGGACGTCCCCTCCGCGCGGCTGCTCCGCGCACACGGCATCGAGTCGATCGCCGTCGTCACCGCCGAGGCCCGGGCCCCGCGACACGACCTGCTCCACACCCTCCGCGCCTGGCACGCGGGCGGCCTGACGGTCCGCTCCCTGCCGCTCAACGGCTCGACGCTCGAGCTCTCCCTCCGAGCCTCGATCTTCCAGCGCATCGGCGAGTGGTTCAAGCTCCGTGCATCGGGGCTCCACCGCAACAGCGCCGGCGGCTTTGGCGGCACGGTCCCGACGCCCAGCCAGGGCGGATCCGGCGGGTTTGGGTGACACGAACGGCCGACCATCTGCAATGTCAGCCGCGCTGATGCCCGCCGATCCCTACCTGTTACCTCGGGGCTTCAACACCGCCTCCACCGCCCGCACCGCGGCGAACAGCCGGCTCTTGGCCGTCCCGACCGGCACTCCCAGCGCCGCGGCAATCTCCGTCGGCATCATCCCCGCCACGTAACGCATGTAGATCAGCTCCCGCTGCGCCTCCGGCAGCGAAGCCAGGGCGCACTGCAGCTCACTGTCTGAATCCTCAGCGGCCCCGCCTCCAGCGTCCTGCACCGGTCCACCGCTGCGTTCGGCAGCCGCTCCGGCCCCGATCCGGATCTTCTTTCGTCGCGCAGCCTGGCTCAGGTTCCGCACCGCGGGGAACAGGTACGTCGTCAGCCGCCCTTGGAGCACCAGCGTCGGCGCTCTCCGCAGCAGGAACGCGAACGTCTCCTGCAGCACGTCGAGCGCGAGCTCTCGGTCGCCGCAGAACCGGTACGCCACTGCGACGACCCATCCTTTGTGGCGCTCATAGAGCGCCGTGAACGCAACCGAGTCGCCCTTGCGCACGCGCGCCAGCAGCTCGCCATCGTCGGGCGCAACCTCTCCTCGCCGGAGGGGAGCGGCCCCGGGCGGGGTTTGCCTCTCGGTCTGCGCTGCCGGTTTCCCGCTCCCGCTCACCGCGGCATCAGTCACGCGTCCGCCCGCGTCCTCCCCCTCCGTCGCTCCCTGTCCCGACGGTCGTGTCATACCGCACACCCTCGGGTACGGGAACAGGCACCGCGACGCTCACGCCGCTCGTACCCACCGTCCGCACGGACGAGTCTACCGCAACAAGCGCGGTGAACGGCGAGACCAGGCTGTTCTCCAGCGCCACCCGCCGCACCGAGGCCGCGTAGCGCTCAAGGTCCCACCCCTCCACGACCGCGCGCTCCCCAAGGGCTGACAGTTCCTGGCGCGCGCGGATCGCCGCGATAGCCTGACCGCCGTCCCCCACCGCCGGTGTCGGCTGTACATCCATCGTCACGCTCCGGCCGCCTACGCGCCCCGTCACCTTTACCGGGCGCGCAAAGCCGCCGCTCACCCGCCCGGCCACTACGACGCTGCGGCCGGTGAACAGGTCCGGCAAGGCCGAAGGCGTCACCTCGCTCACCCGGGCGCCGTTCCAATCGATCGTCACGTCCGTCAGCACGGGGCGCTCGATCCGGTCGAAGAACCGGTCCATCACGTCGGCGCCCTCGCTCTCAGGGTCGCTCACCGAGACGTACGCGGCGACGCCGCGCCCCAGCTTCGCCATCCGGTCCATCAGGAAGCGGTTGGGCGCAGACCCGACCCCGAACGAGAAGATGCGCGAGTCCCCCAGCGCCGACGCCTGTGCGCTGAGCACCTCCGTCTCGTTGCCGATCAGCCCGTCGGTCAGGAACGTGACGAACCGCAGCCGCTCCGGATCGTGCGGGAACGCCAACGCCGCCCGCAGCCCCGTGAGCATGTACGTCCCCCCCTTGGCGTCCATCCCCGAAACAAACTCCTTGCCGCGCCGGATGTTCTCCGGCGTCGCCTCCAGCGGCCGGCTCCCCAGCGCCGTTGACGACTCCGCGAAGTCGATGATCTGGAAGCTGTCACCGGGGCGAAGCCGGTCAAGCCCGCGCCGCACCGCGGCACGCGCCTGCGCGATCGGCGCTCCGTCCATGCTCCCCGAGCGGTCCACCACGAACACCATCTCCAGCGGAGCGCGCTGCAGACGCTCGGCGCTCTCCGGCGGCACCAGCATCATCACGAACGATCCGTCGCCCGCTCCGGCTCGCTCATCGGGGCGCCGAGCCCCGTACACCAGCCCCCCCTTGGCGTACGCGCCCGACACCTTCCACTCCACCACCATGTCCTTGTTGGGCAGGGTGTCTCCGCGCGACAGTTCCACCACCGAGCGGCTGCCGCTCACCCGCTGCACGCGCACCGAATGGCTCCCGCTCCGCACGCTCTCCATCGGCATACCCGCCTCAACATCGACGCGCACGTCGATGTCGACTCCGCTCCGCTGGTGCGGCGCCAGGTACTGCACCTCCGTCACCTGTCCGCTCGCGCCGCGTGCGCCCAGGGCCGCGGCGCCTACGCCGCGCCCTTGCGTCGAAGGCGGATTGAACCGCGGCCCCACGACCATCGGGAAGACCCACTGGTACGACCCGTCCATCTCGGCGACGGTGTGGTAGTACGTGATCGCCACGTCGATCGACCGGCCGGGCTCGATGTTCGCGACCCGTTGCGTGAAGACGTTCGGACGCTCCTGCGTCAGCAGCGCCGCCGTGTACCCCTGCGACCGCGCCGCCGTGTAGATGCGCTCCGCCTCCTCGCGCTCGCGCACCACCGCGCGGATGCGCCGCTCCCCGATCGTCATCACAAACTCCGTCACCGCGCCGTTCTCGGGCAGCGGAAAGACGTATACGGCCTCGATCTTCTCCGAGAAGGGGTTCTGAAATGTCTGCGTGACATCCACCTTCGCCGCAGGCCCCACGACGCTCGCCCGCACCGACGTGTGCTTCAACGGCGCCGGCACCTGCTCCGGCTTGCCAGGCAGCACGCACAGCATCGCCCCCGACCCCGGCCCGTCGTCCGAACGGGGGGCCGGCGCCGGCGGCCGCTTGGCGATGACCCAGATCTCCTCGCCGGGGCGCCACGTCGAGGACCCCTTGATCGTGCCGAGCGCCGGCTCAGGAGACCGGTGCTGATTGCCGCCTCCTGGCTCGCCACCGCGGGACCAGTCGGAAGTACCATCAAGCGGAGCCCGCGTCGATCCGAAAAGCGTCAAGTCCGGCGACTGCGACGGAGGCGCTCCCTCAGTGCTGTACGGGATCAGTCGAAGTTCATGCACGTACGGGCCGCCTAACTGCGGCGGAAGGCTCGGGGGTATGTGGAATCGCGCCAACTCTCCATTCTGCGTCGTTCCGATCGGCGGGAACTGCGGCGACGGCTGGCCGCCTCCACTTGACCTGGACGTATCACCAACCGATTGATTCGCCTGGCACCCCCCCACCCACGCCGCCATCCCCGCGACAACCACCACCAGCACCGAGTTCACAACGCGCATCCACTTTGTCATGGCTGTCCTGCCTCTCCGCGCACGAGCTCAACCGTTCCCTCGATCCGCTTCCCGTCAACATCCCCCAGTGCCACCAGCACGCCGCGGTACTCCACACTTCCCGAAGCGCGAACGTGTACCCGCGCAACCCGCACCATCTCCCCCGCCCGGAGGGGAAAAGCCGGAGGCGCGGTTTGTTTATCGCCCGTTGCACGACCTGCGCCGACCTTGCCGAGCCGCATCGCCCCAATCACCAGTCGCTCCCCACCCGCCAGCGCCGCCGCGTCGTACGCAGGCGGCTCGGAACCCCGCCCGTCCCCCTCCAGCCCCACAAACGCCACGCTCCCACCAACACCGTTCAGCTCAACCTGCCACGCCCCCACGGGCACCGCCGCCCGCACATACACGTCCACCCACTCAAAACGCTGACCCTCACCCGCGCTCACCACCTCTGCCCGTGCCACAGCTCCGCGCCGCGATGCCGCCATCCCCGCACCCGCGGTCACCGCCGCCGCGACCGCCCCGACCGCCGTCAGCAGCAACGCTCGCCGCACGCTCACAACCC
>DASPMT010000495.1:0-4674 GCA_035626935.1 Phycisphaerales bacterium
CACCCTCCGCCCCGACCCGCGCTACAACGACCTGGTGCTTTCCAAGTTCATCAACTGCGTGATGGAGCGCGGCCAGAAGTCCAGCGCGCAGCGGATCATGTACGACGCGTTCGACATCATCGAGTCGAAGCTCGCCAAGGAGACGTCGCCCGAAGCGCCCAAGGCCGCGATCGAGGTGTTCCACAAGGCGATCGAGAACGTGAAGCCGTTCGTCGAGGTGCGCTCCAAGCGCGTCGGCGGCGCCAACTACCAGGTGCCGATCCAGGTGAACCGCAAGCGTCAGCAGGCGCTGGCCTTCCGCTGGATCATCGGCGGGGCCCGCAGCGAGAAGGGTCGCCCGATGGCGAACAAGATCGCCGACGAGCTCTACGCGGCGGCCAAGGGCGAGGGCAAGGCGATGGCCACCCGCGACCAGACGCACCGCATGGCCGACGCCAACAAGGCGTTCGCGCACTTCGCCTGATCGAGCGGTCAAACTGAAACTCACCGGAGCCCGGGCCCTTGCCCGGGCTTCTTTGTTTGGCGTGCTTCGCGGCGGCGGGCGGTGCGGTGTTGGAATAGTCAGGTGACCAGTCGAGCCTGCACGCGTACCCTAACACCGCCATGACCGCGGCTTCGCGGTCGCCGCTGACCGCACTCGCCAGGACGCCGCATGCCGCCGACTGATCCATCCGCCCCGCCGCCGAAGGTTGACCCGAAGACGACGTTCGAGGCGGCGCAGCAGGAACTCGAGGGGCTGATCGAGAAGATCGAGGGGGGCGAGGTGGGGCTCGAGGAGTCGATGGCGGCGTATGAGCGCGGGCTTGCGCTGCTCAACCACTGCAAGGGGATTCTCGACCAGGCGGAGCAGAAGTTCACCGACCTGACCGAGAAGGTGAAGGGCGGGTCGAACGGCTGACCGTCGGTCCTTGGAGGGCCCGGGTGACCGCGCCGCTCGGCTGTTTGGCCCGTTTGGACCGATAGAGCCCCCGATGTCCGCAGACCTCCAGCTTTTTCTGATCCGTCTGATCCCGCTTGTGTTTGTGTTCTGCTTCGGGGCGTGCATCGGGTCGTTGATGAACGTGCTGGTCTACCGCCTGCCGCTGGGCAAGGGTGTGGTGACCGAGCCGAGCCACTGCCCCAAGTGCAACACGAAGCTCACCTGGCGCGAGAACATCCCGATCTTCGGGTGGCTGCTGCTGCGCGGGAAGTGCCGGTTCTGCAAGGTCAAGATCAGCCCGCAGTACCCCCTGGTCGAGCTGGCGGTGGCGGTGATGTTCGTCCTGCTGTGGCTGCAGCTCTACTGGATCCCCGGCGGCTCGCGGGTCATGGGCGTCGACGTCACCGGTTTTTCGCCAGAATGGGCGAGGTCTGGGTGGGAGATGACCTGGCCGATCTACGCGGTGGTCGCGCTGCTCTTCTCGGGGCTGCTGGCGGCGACGATCATCGACGCGCGGACGTTCACGATCCCGCTGCAGATCCCGTGGGCGTGCACGGTGATCGGCGTGGTGGTGCACACCGCGTGGGCGGCGGTGGTGCGAGCCCAGTGGGGGAACCTGCCTGCGACAGCGCCGGGGTCTCACTGGGCGATCAGCACGCCGACAGACTGGTGGTATCCGGAGTCGCTGCTGGGGGTGCCGGAGACGGTCTCGGTCGCCGGCGGCGGGTGGTGGTGGTGGATCGGCGTGGCGCTCGGCGGCACGGCGGGGCTGGGGTTGTCGTGCCTGATGCTGAAGCTGGGGTGGATCCGCCGCTCGATGGAGGACTACGAGCAGTGGGAGGACGAGGAGCTCAAGCGGCAGGCGGCGGTCGCGGCGGACCCGAACGCGGTGAAGGACCCGAACCTGGTTCCGCTCGACCCGGCAACGGGGCAGCCGGCGGACCCGACGCAGTTGTGGACGCTCTACCCGCGCGCTCGGCGCGAGATGATCAAGGAACTGGCTTTTCTCGGGCCGCCGATCCTGCTCGCGATCGGGCTGGGGTTCGTGCTGTTTCGGCTGAACGTTGATCTGGCGACGCCGTCGACGCAGGCGATTCAAGAGGGGGGCCAGGTTGTGGGGACGATCATCCAGACCAAGAGCGTGCCGCCGCTGTGGCTGTTCGTGCTGGCGGCGTCGCTGCTTGGGTATCTGCTGGTGGGAGGCTTGCTCTGGTTCATCCGGATCGCCGGCACGCTCGGGTTTGGCAAGGAAGCGATGGGGATGGGTGATGTGCACCTGATGGCGGCGGTCGGCGCGTGCCTGGGGTGGACCGATGGAGCGCTGGCGTTCTTCGTGTCGGCGCCGGTGGCGCTCATCGGCTGGGTGATCGGATGGGTCATCGCCCGCATGGGGGGTTCGAACAAGGGGACGACGCTGCCGTTTGGTCCGTGGCTGAGCATCGCGACGGTGCTGGTGTTCGTGCTGAAGCCGGTGATCGAGTGGGGGTTGTCGGCGCTGCTGCACAACCCGGTGAACCTCCCGTAGCGCGGTGACTGGTTGCAGCAGCATGAAGTGCGCGGCGGGCGCGGCAAGCTGGGAAACTCCCGAGAAGGGCCTTTCCGTGCCGAAAAACGGCCAGTCGTACGGCTATCCTCGGGGCACCTGACGCGACCCCTTACTCCGGCCGCAGTGAGCGGCCGGGCCACCCCGCGTCTATCGAGCATGGAGGTTCACATGAACAAGTTGATCGTGCGCACTGGTCTATTGGGCTTGGTCACCGCGGCGGCGCTGAGCCTTGGCGGTTGCGGCAACTCGCTGAAGGAAGAGAACGCGCAGCTCCGCGAGAACAACGCGAAGCTGGAGACGGAGAAGAGCGACGCGCTGGCGAAGGCGACGGCGGAGCAGGCGGCGCGCAGCGACGCCGAGGGCCGCCTGGCGGCCGCGCAGGGTGACATCACCCGCCTGCAGACGCAGATCGCCACCATGGGCACGGCTGGCAACGGCAACGGCAACACAGGCGGCACGCCGACGCGCGAGCCCCGGGCACCGCGCGGCGGTAGCGAGCGCATCGTGGTGGCGGGCGACGTGCTCTTCTCGCCGGGCTCGGCCTCGCTGACGGCGGCTGGCAAGAAGGAGATCGACAAGGTGATCTCGACGATCAAGTCGCACCACCAGGGCGACACGATCCGCGTCGAGGGGTACACCGACAGCGACCCGATCCGCAAGAGCAGCTACGGGAGCAACAAGGCGCTGAGCCAGGCCCGCGCGGAGTCGGTCGAGAAGTACATGGCGAGCAAGGGCGTTTCGGCCTCGCGCATCAGCGCTGTGGGCATGGGGGCCGAGAACCCCAAGGCCACCAAGGCGCAGAGCCGCCGCGTCGAGATCGTGATCGTGGATACCAACTGAGTGAGCGCCGGGTGCGGCGGTCGCCGCGCCTGAGCCGGACAAACTCATCCATACCAGCAGAGACCCCGGGCGATTGTCCGGGGTCTTTGTTTTTCACGGGGGGACGTCTGCGGGCCGGCTTATGAGGGAGCGGGGTTCACGGCCGCGTGCTTGCCGCACTCGGGACAGGTGATGCTGTCGCCCAGCCCAGCGAGCGAGTAGCCGCACTTGGCGCACATCCCTTCAAATACCCGCCGCCGCGCGACAATTCCCGAGCGGAGAAGCAGCGCGGCGGGGGTCCAGAGGAGGAGGGGAATGGGCCACAGGACAAGACTCCACGAGTCGCCATGGACGTCTGCTTGCGCTGAGATTAAGGAGAAGCTCCACGCTCTTCGCTGTGGCAAGGAATGCAAGTGCGTTTGCGGTACACGGTGTCGCGACTTGGCGATCCAGTGTATCGCCCAGGTTCGTGGTCGCGTGCTATATACCAGTCCGCCCGACTCCCGTTCACCTGCGAGTCTTGCATTTTCAATCCTCTGGTCCGTCCAGTGCACGATCGAGCCATCTTCGTGACCAAACTTGATTTTCTGCCGTTGTTTTGGTGGGCCCTTTGGAAGACTAGATATGTCGATGTCGAGCCGACCGGCATTGACCGAGAGGCGCCCTTTTCGATTGAAGTAGTTGACGTAGAACCACCCGCTCGCTATCCACAGCCCCGCCGCGATCACACCGAGGGTGAGGAGCGTCCACCCCGCGGCTCTCCGCCTGCGTCCGATTGTCTTGGGTGGTCGCGGCTTCTTCATCCGGTATCGGCAGTCTACCGGAGAAGCCAAAGGTGAAGACATTTCTTTGATAGGGTCGGGCCCAGCTCTGTTCAGCCAGCTCGGGGCTCGCTCTTGGCCGGACCCATGGAGGTCCAAGGCTCAACGGGCGGCGGTATGGTCTCTGCGCACCCTCGGCCTCCATGGGTCTGGGCGAGAGCGATTCCCGCACACCTGAGTCGACCATGCCCCGACCCTGTCAAGAAGAAGTCTTGAGCGATGAGTCCTGAGCGATGAGCGTGGACGAAGGCTTCCCGCACTCGGGGCACGCCGCGCCCGCGCTCAGCCCCGCGAGCGAGTAGCCGCACGTGGCGCACATCCCCTTCATCGCCCGCCGCCGCGCGAGAATGCCCGAGCGGAGGAGCAGCGCGCCGGGGGTCCAGAGGAGGAGGGGGATGGGCCAGAGAACGACGTGGATTGTTGTTGTCGTACCGTTTCGCGCAGGTGTCTCCCATGTCTGGAACGCGCTCTGCTCGAAGCTCCAAACGCCGAATCTGGAGCCAGGGAAGACTCCCACGAAGCTGGGCGCGTTACTGAACCTCCGGGCCCCGTACTCCGAAAGGACCACC
>DASPMT010000496.1:0-3349 GCA_035626935.1 Phycisphaerales bacterium
GGATTCCGACCCCGCAGTCCCGTAGCCGAACGCGAGCGACGTCGCGGGAGCAGAGCTCCACTTTGGATACGTCATGCTGGAAAGCCGGACGCGGTTGCTCGACGCGGCTGGGCTGAAGTCCCAGGCGTAGGTGACCGAGGCCGCCCCGACAACGAGCTTGTCGCCATGGAACTGGTGGTCGGCAGTCAGGTTGCCTAGCGCGTCGTAGGAGAACGATACATCGCTCTTGCTCTCGAAGAAGAGGGAGCTCTTCGCGGCGGCGGAGACGCCGATGAGGCGGTCGAGCGCGTCGTAGGCGAGCTGCACATCCTCGCTCACGTCAACCAAGGCACTCTGGAACGGGTCGTACTCCTGCCGGTTGTTAACGATCGCGGCGGTGCGGTTGCCGCGCCCGTCATAGAAGTAGGTAAACTCCAGGCCGCGGCGATCGGTGCGGCGCGCGAGCCGGCCGTCGGGGTAATACTTGAAGGTGAAGTCGGAGGCGCCGGTGCTCCCCGGGATCGACGGGAAGAAGACGCGGGCGACCCGCGCCGGGTCGGTATAGAGAACGGCACCGGGGGTGCTGGTGCTGTACGCGACAACGTCGGCACCGTACTCGATGCCCGTGATCTGCAGGGTGACGGCGGGGGTCCAGTCGATCTGGCCGTCCGGCTGGACGACGTGACCGGGGAGAACAGCCGCGACGGCGATCAACCGCCCCTTGTCGAACTTGTACGCGGTGCGCCGAACGAGCGAGGGCGCACCGTCCGCGTTCTCGACCTGGAGGATCACGTGCCCCAGGTTGCTGTAGAACGAACGGGTGAGCGAACCCTTGGGTGAGCGAACGGCGACCGGCCTGCCCTGGGCGTCGTACTCCGTCAGCGTGATGAGCGCGGTGGCGCCGAGCGAACCGGTGTAGGCGGAGGTGGCCGTGTCCCACGTCGGCGGCGCTGCGGGGCGGACCGGTGCGCTGGCGGCGTTCTTGAACTGGTTGCCGGCATCGGCGGTACCGAGGTGGGCGCTCGCGATCACCTTGCCGGCCTGGTCGTACCAGTTGAACGTGTACGTGGCGACGCTGTTAGTCGCGTCCAGCTCATCGGGCGTCGCTGAAGCGTCGTGGAGGCGCTCAAACGTGGTCGTGGCAATGACGTTCTTGAACTGGTCTCGCTCGTCGACGGTGCGCCGCACCTCACGCGTGCCGGCGTAGAGGCTCGACCGGGAGACGTTGCCCTCGGCGTCGTACCACGTGCGGGTCGAGCCGCCGCCGGGGCGCTCTTCGAGGACTCGGCGGTCGGCGTGGTCGTAGTAGCTTCGCGTGGAGAGGTACTTTGCGGTCTGGTTGGCGGCGGGGGAGTACCGGCGGCGTTCTTGGACGTTGCCGCGAGCGTTGTACACGACCTGGTCGAGGGTCAGGGGGAGCTTTGTGTTGGCAAGGATGGCCGCGATCGTGCCAGCGGGGCTAGCGCCGTAGAAGGCGCCGGTCGGGCCACTGGGATCGAGGGCGGCCGGGACTCCGGGGTGGCTGTAGACGGCGGTGATAATCTCGCGGTCGAGATCGTCGTAGTAGGTGACGGTTTCCCGTACGAGCGTCTGGTTCTCGGAAAGGATGCGCGTCTTGGCGAGCCGCATGGCCCGGTCGTACTTGTGCTGCACCGTGAGGGCGGCGCCGTCGTTGGGACTGGCGAACTGCGCGTCGTCGAGGAACTGAGAGGCATGCTTTATGCGATACTAGCGCGTCTCGGTCAGTTCGAGCGCATCGGTTACACCGGTGCCGTAGCTGCGGCGCTCGGTCATCACCATGTTGTCGCCAGCGGGTGAAGAGCTCGGGACGCCGGAACTC
Source organism: Phycisphaerales bacterium (assembly GCA_035626935.1). Taxonomy (GTDB): domain Bacteria; phylum Planctomycetota; class Phycisphaerae; order Phycisphaerales; family UBA1924; genus JAJTGZ01. Next base: position 1,820 of record DASPMT010000496.1, read on the forward strand.
CAGTAGTCGTCGAGGTCAGCGGTGCCCGCAAAGACGCGGGTGAGACGGCCGCGGGGGTCGTAGAGGTTGCGCGTGACCAGGCCCTCGGGGGACTGCGAGCGCTCAACCTGGCTGCCGATGCCGAAGACGACGCTGGCGGCGAGGGTGTCGGTCGTGCCGGCGGTGGTTCTTGAGAGGGCGGTGAGGCGGCCGTTGTCGTCGGTAGAAGCGGTCTGCGTGAAGACGGTGGTGTAGCTTTCGGAGCCGGTGGGCTCGGGGCTGGACGCGATCCAGTCGACCGTCTTGGTCTCAAGCAACTTGCCGCTCATGGTGGTGCGGATGATCCGGCCGCTCTTGAGGGTCTGGAACGAAGAAGAGCTCCCACCGACGACAACATCGTCGTACAGGCGCTGCTCGATCTCGTTCGAGCCCACGTCCGCGAACACGTACTGGCGGCGGCCGTCCGGGTAGTACACCCGGCTGAGCCCGAAGTCGCCGTAGACATAGGCAGTTGCGCGATTGGCGGCCGGGGCTGGGCCGGATGCGCCGGCCACGGTCGTGGCGTATCGGGAGAGCCAAGCGAAGTCGCCGTCGATTGCGGGCACGGTGAAGCTGACGCCAAGGCCAGGAAGAAGGACCGACGCACCTTCTTCCGCGTCCTCAATCGAGGCACAGAGGCTTGTGGAGGGAGCCGTCGGGGGAAGTGTGCCGGGTGGAAGGTCGTCGGCGTAGACCATGACGTCCAGCACGACGCTGTCGCCGGCTACGCGCGTTGCACCGGCCGCGTTGATCTGGCCGCGGGCCTTCCAGCGGAGGCGGCCGTCGGGAAGATACCCCTCGCCATCGATTGTGCGATACAACAACGAGCCTGAAGCGACCGTGACGGCGGGCTTGAGCGACAGGCGGGCGGCAATGCGGTGTGCAGTAACGGGGCTGTCGGGGACGACTTCGGTGTCGAGCAGCGTCTCGGTGACTACAGCGTCTGTTGGGTTAGTTGTGGGACGGGAGACTTCGGTGTGAGCGATCTCTGGGCGTTCAGCGTGGTAAGTAAAATCGGAGATCGGCTGCACCGCGCCGGCGGTGCCCCACTTGACGCCGATCTGGCTCGGCTTTGTCGCGTCGATACCGGGCGTGTCGGCATACTGGAATGTATAGATAAGCCCTTTGGTCAGGCGCTCAGAGGGTGGGTCGACGGGGAGGGCGGACCATCCGGCAGAGCGCCGCTCGATGATGCGGTTCTTGCTGTCGTACAGGCTGGATTCGCCGAGACCGACGTCGCCGACCAACTGGCCGTTGGACCCCGGCGTCATACCCCAGCGGCGATCGGAGAGGATGTAGCCCGCCGCGTTGATGTGGACGACGCGGCGCTCGGCCCACTTGGCGGCCGCCGGGGGCGAGTTCAGGTGGTAGCACTCTGAGGGCCCACCGGTGGGCAGCCCGACCCCCGACTGCAGATCGGTGAACTTGTCGATCACGGTGACCCAGCGGGGTTCGTTGAGGTTGACGGTGGTGACGGCCCTCAGCTGATCGATCGCCACGTCGCCCCACGTC
>DASPMT010000497.1:0-13283 GCA_035626935.1 Phycisphaerales bacterium
ATCGTGAACGTGCCCAACGGCGTCGCCGTACTCCCGGGCGGGCCGGGACCGTGGGCCGGCGGCGGGAACGCCGCGTTCTCCACCCGCCTGTTCGGCGCGATCCCCAATACGTTCTCGCTGCTGGACCTCAACGGCGACGGAGCGCTCGATCTGGCTTTTCCGCAAGTCGACCCCAGCGCGATCCGGGTGACGCTCGGCGCTCCGCCCGCGAGCGCGACATTCGGCGCGCCGGTCGCCTACGGCACAGGGTTCTTCGGCGCCACCACACCGCTCCCGGGGGACTTCGACAACGACGGGCGCCAGGACCTGGTGCTCACGCATTACATCAGCGGACGCGTGCAGGTGGCGCTCAGCAACGGCAACGGGTCGCTCTCGCCGCAGGCCGGTCAGTTCGCCGGCGGCGGTTCGCCGCAGTACACCGCCGCCGCCGATTTCAACGGTGACGGCCGTCTCGACGTCGCGGCCACGCACAACGGCGGCGTCGGCGTTCACCTGGGAGACGCGGCCGGAGGCCTGACCAACGCGACCAACTTCGCGTCCGCTCAGCCCAACGGCGTCGTTGTCGCCGACATGAACAACGACGGGCGGCCCGACATGATCGTCTCCAGCGCGCAGGCGGGAACGTACACCGTCTTCCTCAACACCACGCCGGTCACCGCCTTCACGACGCAGCCGTTCGACAAGCGGGTTTGCCCCGGCGGCGGGTCGTCGGCCTTGTTCCAGGCGTCGGCGACCACGACACAGACCGGCGGGATCACCGGCTACCGGTGGGAGCGGCTGGTGGGCGGCGTGTGGGAGACGCTGAACAACGGCCCGCTCGCCGGCGTGGGTACGATCGCCACGGCGACGACCAGCACGCTCCAGGTCGGAGGGGTGCAGGGAGCGCCGGGTGACACCGTCATGACGCTCCGCCCCGTGGCGCTTACGTCCTGCGGCGGCCAGCCGGGCAACGCCGTCACGCTGTCGCTGATCGACCCCTGCGGCGGCGCGGACGTCGGCGCCACCGGCGGCGTCTTCACCGGGTGCGGTGACGGCGTGCTGGACAACAACGACTTCGTCGTGTTCATCGACCTGTTCTTCAGCGGGAACGCCGTCGCCGACGTCGGCACCACCGGCGGCGTCCCCGGCGCGGACGGGCGCTTCGACAACAACGACTTCGTCGTCTTCATCGACATGTTCTTCGCCGGGTGCACGCTCTGACGGTTGGCGGCCCCACCGTTACTCGACCGGCGTTACCGGCAATGACGGCGGAAGAAGACACCAGTAGCTGTGTGACCCGCCGATCCGGTCCGGCGTGCCTTCCGCTGTGGCTTGGCGCTGACGGACGTGCCCGTGCCGCCCGCCGCAGCGGTTGTACTGGCGCCGGCACTCTGCGGCCCGCGACGCGCAAGTCAGAACCGAGTCGCACGGCGATCTCAAGCGCCTGATCCGCGGTCACACGGACTGCGGATAAACCCGGCGATGAATGACGACGTGCCGAACACGGTGAACCCGAGTGGTACTCGGCGCGCGTGATCGCACGGCAACGCGGCTTGGCGGATCGCGGCTCTGCTTGCAGCGGCCTCGCTATTTTCCGGTCTTCGGCCCCACGCGCACAAACCCCGCCTTGGTGCACAGCTCGTGCGCACGCACCACCGCGCCCCACGGCACGCCCTCGCCCGGACGGATGAGGACCTCGACGGTGATGAGCGAGCGGTCCCCCACCTTTGTCTTCAGAGCGTCGACCACCTGCTCGATCGGGGCGTCGGTCAGCCCGGCGCCGGTGGCAAGGGTCTGAACGCCAGCAGGGGCGGGCTCGCCGGGGGGGCTTGCGGCCTTCTTCAGGTCGAGCGTGAACCGCACTGGGGCGGTGGCGAGCGGGTCGTTCTCCTTCGGCCCTTGGCCCGGACCCTTGGCGGTGCTGCCTGCGCCGGCGGCCGGCGCGGGGCGCGGCACGAGCGAGCCGAGCAGCCACTCGGGCCCAAGGAACGCGGCGCTGACCATGAAGAAGACCAGGATCACCATCACCACATCCACCATCGGCGTCATGTTGGGGCCGAAGTGGAGGCTAGCGACATCCAAGGCGCGGCGGCGGCGGAACGTCGGAGAGTTCACTTCGCACCTCCGCCTGGCGCGGTGTCGGTGCGTGCTGTCGCGTAGTCCACACGCCCGATGCCGAGCTGTGCGCAGGCGGTAAGCACCGGCTCGACCGCCTCGTAAGGCAGGTCCTTGTCGGCGCGGACGGTGACCTTGCCGCGGCCGATGGGCTGCGGCTGGCCTTTGGCGCGGAACGCCTCCATGCGGGCCTGTGCCTCCAGGCGTTCCTGCAGCAGGCGGATGAGGTCGACCCCATCCCTGGCCAGCGTTCCGTCGACGGAGATGAGCGAGATCGGTCTGCCGGTGGCGGTGGCGTCGCGGGCGATCGAGACGGTGACGGCGTCCTGCCGCTCGGCCACTGCACCGATGCTGCTGCCGGGGAGCTGCACCCGCGCCTTCTCGTTGGCGGCGAGCTTACCCACGATCAGGAAAAAAATGATCAGGCACATCACCACGTCGATCAGCGGGGTGACGTTGATCGGTTCAGCGCCGGGCGTCGATGCGAGTTGTGAGCGGTAGCGTCTCAAGGAAATGTGCGCGTGACGATCATGCTTTGTTGAAGGCGTTGAACGCGCTTGCGGGCTTGTTCGACTCGGGCTCGCGGAGGTCGCAATACCCCTCCACCAGCTCCGCGCTCACGGCCATAGCGCGGGTGCAGAGCCCGTCGATCTTGCTGCGGTAGAGCCCGAAGATCAGCAGTGCCGGCAGCGCCACCAGCAGACCCAGCAGCGTATGGAAAAGAGCCTTGGCGATGCCGCCGGACAGGTCGGCGGGCGTCGCTTGGCCGGCGGTCTGCTGAAGGGCGCTGAAAGCCATGACCATGCCGTAGACCGTGCCGGCCAGACCGAGCAGCGGCCCGATGTTGCCGATCACGTTCAGGGGCTCGATCTTGCGGAACCAGCGCGAGCACTGCTCGCTGGCGGCCAGTTCGGCCGCGTTGCGGACGGCGCCGCGGTCGCCCGGGCAGGCGTGGGCGGCGCGGAGGACGTGCCCGTAGAACGACGTGTCCCGCTGGAGCAGGGCTTCGAGACCGGCGGTGTTGCGGTCCTGCAGCGTGCGACGGATCGCCCCCTCGCTCTCGGTGGGAGCGATGTTGCGCTGGGAGACCTCCAGCAGGCACTTGATGATGACCGTCACCGCGAACAGGGACGCCAGCAGCAGCAACACCGTGAAGAGGTCGAACGACTTGAGGAACAGGTCCATCACTCCTCCTCCGGCGGCGGGGGCGGTGACCTGGGCGAGGGTGACAGCGTTCAACAAGGGGAGAGCGTCCATGCTGGGCCATGGTATCGGGCGGGGGGTCGCCAGGGCGTGAAGGAGCGGCGCCGCGGCCTACTCCGGCTGGACGTCGTCCTCGTTCAGCTCCCGCGATACGGTGTAGCCGCCACTGAGCCAGCGGTGCAGGTCCGCCAGACGGGCGTGCTCGTCGGCGAAGGGCCAGGTGGGGCTGTCGGCGGGGACCGATCGACCGGTGATCGGGCACGTGGCGGCCGACCGCTCTCCCGCGCGGGCCAGGAGCAGCGCCATTCCGGGACGTGAGCGCACAGCGGGTGGCAGGTCGATGGTGATGTGCCGGAGGTCCTCGCCCGCGTGGGTGATGTGGACGGTAACCACACGCCCTTGGTCGAACGCCGCGAGCCGTTCGCCGAGCCGGCTGGGCCACTCGATGGCGATGACGGCTGGGCGGGAGGTCGCGGCATCGAACCCGATGGCATCAAGGTCGTCACCGCCGCCGAGCCGGTACGCGTCGAGATGGACCAGCGTCGGCGAGCCGATGGCGCGGTAGACGTTCATGAGCACGAACGTCGGGCTGCAGACTTGCGACTCGTCGAGATGGAAACCCCGCGCCAACCCCCGGACCAAGTGGGTCTTGCCGGCGCCGAGGTCCCCTTCCAGAAGCAGCACGTCACCCGCGCGCAACGCACCCGCGAGCCGCTGACCGACCGATTCGGTGTCGTCGGTTGAAACGGTGGTGAGGTTCAGCCGGGCGGGCGCTGAAGCAGGGATCACGAGCGATGCTCCCATCCGAATGCGCCCGCGTCGTGGTGAACGCCGTCGGGATCGATGATGACACAGGCGGGCCCGGCCGCGCTGGGGGAAGTCACGCGGCCGATCGCGGTCACCGCGGTGCCTGTGTGCGGGCACCGGGAAGGAACCGGTGAACCGGAGGGCGCGGTGAAGAGCAGCTCGTAATCCTCTCCATCGCCCGCGGCCGACTGCCAGTTGGGCACGTGCTCGTGGCGCGGGAGCAGCGCGGCGTCGAGTGTGACCGCTACGTGCGACGCACGGGCAAGGCGACTGGCATCGATCCCGACGCCGTCGGAAACGTCCATCATCGCGTGGAGTGAGGGCCCCAGCAGCGTGGCCAGCCAGGCGGCTTCCGCCAGGCGAGGCGTGAATGTGAGGTGGCGGCGCGAGGGGAGGCTGCCGCCCAGAGCGCCCGTGACGTAGACCACATCGTTGATCTGCGCCGTGGAGCGGAGCACCGGTCCGCGCACCGGGTGGGGCGCGGCGGCGACGGTGACCGTGAGCACCATCGGTCCGTCGGTGGCGGCGATGTCGCCGCCCACGATCGGGCAGTGGAAGCTGTTGGCGACGGCGTGGAGGGCGTCGGTAAGCCGCTTCGCTTCCTGCTCCGACATGCCGCGGGGGAGCGCGCCGGTTGCGACAGCCCATCGCTCACTGCCGCCGCCCATCGCGGCGATGTCGCTCAACGAGCGGCAGACGGCCTTACGAGCGACCAGGGTGAGGTCCTCGCCGGCCCGGAAGTGCCGGCCCTCGATCACCTGATCGGTCGTGACCAATAACGACGCACTTGAGGGTGTGGCGACCACAGCGCAATCGTCTCCGGGGCCGACCAGAGCGATCGGGTGAGGCGGTGTGGTCGCGGCGATATGGGCCAGCAGGGCCTGCTCGCGCATCACCGGAGGGTAGGAAAGGGTGTTCCTGCTGCGAAACCGGGGGGAACGGGGCTCGGGTTCGGCGGTGACGGAGGTACGGACCGCGCGCATCTGGAAGCTTGACCGCGCCAACTCGGGCGCAACGAAAGGAGTCGGCCGTGTCTCGTGCACCGCTTACATGGACGGTTGGTTCCTGGCCCTTGGCGGTGGTTATCGCCACTGTTGCGGCGGCGGTCGCAATGACTACAACAGCGGGCGTGAGCGTACTCGCCAGCGACCGCGTCGAGGCCGCCGGTGACCTGTACGGAAAGCCCGCACCCAGGCGCGGCGGGATGAGGGCCGTTCGGGCCGAACCGGCGCCGGACGCAACACTGGTAACGTTCGTACCAACGATTACGCTTCTGTCTGAGGAGCTGCGCGCGATGTCAAGGCCGGTCTTCTGGTCGCTCCCGGTGCACCCGCTTCATGAGGCGGACGAGGTGCCGGAGAGCTTCATCTGACACGCGACACCCTCGGCCTGTGATCGATCAGTGCGCCAGCACGCGGTCCACGGCCGCGACGACATCGCCGAGCCCGATCCCTTCGATCGCGCAGCGGCTTGGATGATCGTCGGCCACTTCTTGGGGCGGCAGCGTCGGATCGGCGACGAGGACCACCTCTCGCGGTACGCCGGGACGCGTGAACGAAAGAGGGAGCGTGGTCCAGCGCGGGTCGGTAGGGCCGAACAGCGCCACCGTCGGCGTGTTGAACGCCGCGGCGATGTGACGGGGGCCGGTGTCGTTGGTGACCATCACGCGTGCCCGTTTGAGAGTGGCCTTGAGGCTGCCGATGGTGCCGCCCAGTTCCGGGAGGCACGCGACCCGGTTGCCGTCCTCGGGATGGTTCAGCTCGATCGCCTGCTGGATGGTGCCGACCAGTTCGCTCTCAGCGGGCGAGCCGTTGATGGCAACCTTTAGCTTGTGCACGGTGATAAGGTGGTGTGCCAGTGCGGCGAACCGCTCCACCGGCCAGCGCTTGGCGGGGTTGTTGCCGCCGGGGTTCAACAGCGCGAACGGTTCTTGCGGGCCGATCCCTCCTTTCGCGAGCACCTCGTCCGCCAGGCGCTCTTCCGGGAGCGTGGTCGCGAGCAGAAGTCGGGCGGGCGGCTCCTGGGCGGGCGTCGCGTGGAGCGCGACAAGGAGCGCGCGGGCGGCGTCAAGGTAGTAGTCGACGGCGCTCATGGGCTGGTAGCCCTTGTGAGGCGCCGGGCGCTTGAGCGGATCGAGCTTGTGAGTCAGGAACGCGCCTCGCCCGTCGCGGTCGTAGCCGACGCGGCGTTCAATCCCCGCCAGCCGCACCGTCAGCGCGCTCGAGAAGGAATTGGGCAGCAGGAGGGCGGCGTCGAGGCGCATGGCCCGCAGTCGGGCGGCAACCTTCGCAGGCCCCAGCGTGCTGCGTCCGTCGGCGATCAGCACGTCATCGATCCAGTCAAGGCCCGAGAGCAGCTCGTTCATCCCCGGGCGGCCGAGAGCCACCAGCACGCTGCGCGGCAGCGCGTGCCGCACCAACGCCATCGCGGGCGTCGCCATGACCGTATCGCCAAGCCAGCTCGGCAGGTAGATCAGCACCCGCGGCGGCGGTTGTTGTGAAATCGGGCTGGGGCTGCCGGTCGCCAAGGGCCAAGCGTTGCAGATCGCGGGGGTGCTTTCAAGCGGTGATCACCCGTGCGGCCGCCGCCAGGTCCCGGCAACGGGCGGCGGTCTCGCCGGAAGTGCCGACCAGCAGGGCGCGCGAGCGATCAATCCCCGCCGCAACGGCGCAGTCAACGTCGCGCGGCTTGTCCCCCACCGCCCAGGAACAGGTCAGGTCGAGGCCGAGCTCGGCCGCCGCGGCGGTGATCATCGCGGGCCCAGGCTTGCGCCAGCAGTGCTCGCGGGTGTAGGTCGCAACGGACCCCTTCGGATGAAATGGGCAGAAGTAGACCGCGGAGATCAGACGGTCGTCGCCGGTCGCGTCGGCCAGGAGACGGCGCATCGCGTCGTTGACGGCCTCGCAGTCGCGGACCGTACCGCTGCCGCGGGCGATGCCTCCCTGGCTGGAATAGACCACGAGCATGAAGCCGGCGTGCTTGAGGCGGGCGAGCGCGTCGCCGACGCCCGGGAGTAGCCTGGCGGCGGCGGGATCGAACAGGTCACCGGGAACCTTGCCCGCGCGTGTAGCGGCGGTGGTGTCGAGGATGGTGTCGTCGCGGTCGATGAAGACTGCAGGGCGCATGATGGGTCACTTCCCCGCGCGCGGTGCGACGATCCAGAGGACGATGTAGACGATGACGCCGGGGAAACCCGCCGAGCAGATGCTCAGCAGGACATAGGCCACGCGCACAACCGTCGGGCTCCAGCCAAGCCAGTCAGCGATCCCGCCGCAGACGCCGGCGATGATGCGGTGCTTGTTCGACAGGTGCAGGGGCACGATCGAGGGTAGCGCCCGTCAGAAACACCCGAAGAAGAACTGGTCGATGTACACGACAAAGTCGTTGTTGTCCCACTGGCCATCGGAGCCGGGCTGGCCGCCGGCGACCCCGAAGTCGGCGCGGGGGTCGTGCTCGAAAAAGAGGTCGACGTACACGACGAAGTCGTTGTTGTCGAGGGTACCGTCGGCGCCGCGCTCGCCCCCCTGTCGGCCTACGTCGGTGTTGCCACAGGGCGGGCGGACGTAGGTCGCAAACCCACCCATGCTCGGCGTCGCGATGGTCCCCGACTGCGTCCAGGAATCGGTGCCGCTGTCGTAGCTGTACCGTGTGATGCCGCCTTGGAAATGGTTGCCGGCGAACATCTCCTGCCCGTCGGCGCTGAAGGCCAGATCGATAGGAGCGCCGCTTACGATCGCGGGTTTGGCCGCAAGGGCGCCGTTGGGGAGCATGGAGAATCGGAAGATGCGATTCGCGTTGATGTCGCCGACATAGAGCTCGTCGCCGGTCGGGCCCAGGCAGAAGAAGTGCAGGTTCGAGGCCCCGGGGACCGTGATGACCGGAAGGGTCGAGACGCTGTTGTTATCCTCGATGTAGAAGACGCGGATGATGTTGCTGAAGCTCGTCGCGTAGATGTACCGCCCGTTGGGGTGCACCAGCACGCCGCGCATCGGAACGTTGTCCGCGAACGCGCCGGCGAACACCGGCTGACCTGCGCCGTCGAACGTGAAGCGGTAGATACCATCGAAGACCGTGGCGGCGAAGAGCTCGCCGGTGGTCGGGCTGATCGCGAGCTCGTGCACCCCGACAAGGCCCGGCGCGGTGAAGTTCCCGGCGAACGTGGCGGCCACGCCATCGATGCTCAGGGTGAACCGGCTGATGCTGCCCGCGCCGGCGTTGTTGCCGTGCCGGTTGCCGACAAACAGGTCCGTCGCGGTGCGGAAGACCACACCCGCAGGGTCGAAGACCTCGCCGTTAGGCAGGTCCAGGAGCACCTCCGCTTCGGCGCCGCTCCCGTCAAAGCCGAATCGTTTCACCGGCTGCCACGAGGCCGGGTTGGTGTTGCTCCCCGGTGGGGACACCGTGACGACAATCTCGAACGGCGCCTGTGCCGACGCGGCCGAGGCAATGAGAGCGAGTGCAGCGCTGGATAGGAGGCAACCCATGTGGAGAACTCCGGATGGGCCTAGGGGGGCAAAGCCCGTCAGCAGGGTGTAGCCTGAACCTACACCAAGCTGACACGAACGGCCACCCCCCTCGGCGGGTGGCTCGTTTCCGAACATGAAAGAAAGAGCCCCGGACAAGCCGGGGCTCTGCGTGCGCCAAACTGGTGACAGACGGACCTAGCGGCGGGTGCGCCGGAGCATCGCCAACGTGCTGAGACCGATGAGGGTGGCCGAGCCCGGGGTCGGAATCACGGCGAAGGCGGTGAGGATCGCGCCGCCGCCGATCTCATCGACCTGCGTCGCTGCGCCGGTCGCGAGGTTGATGGTGTAAAGGAACGTGCGGGCAGAACCGACGGGGCGGATCGCCGCGAAGGCGACGTTGTTCTGGCCGATGTCGAAGCCGCCCATGTCCTGAACGTCGACGCCGAGGCCGCCGACAGTGTTGAGGGTGCCGTTGTTGGGCGGGCTCTGAGTAGCGAGGATGTCGAGCCCGGTGTCGATGATGTAGAGGGTTGTGGCGGTGGCGCCGGCGAAGCTGTTGGTGTACGCGGCGTGCACGCCGTTGGGATCCTGACCGGCGTTCACGTCGGCGGCGGCGAACTGAAGGCTGCCGTCAACGGCAGCGATCGCGCCGGTGATCGGGTTCAGGCGCAGGTTCTGGTTGGCGTCGCTGGTGACGCGGATGCGGTCCACCGTCGGGTTGAAGTCGAACCCGAACGACGAGCCGTTGAGGACCGTCGAGAGCGGACCGCCGACCTGCGTAGCGGCACCGGTGGCGACGTTGATGATGTAGAGGTTGCTCTGGCTGCCCAAGGCATACAGCTGGCCTGTTGCGGGCCGGAAATCGATGCCACGGATCACCTCGTTCTGCGCCAGCCCGGTGATGGCGGCGCCCATCTGGATGACGGTGGGCGAGCTGGTATCGAAGCGGATGAGCGTCTGCTCGAGGGTGACGCCGTAAGCGATGTCGGCCGACGCCGTCGATGGAGCGACAGCGGCAACCGCGACCGCCAATGCGGCTAAAGCAGTGTTCTGAGAACGCATGTGTGCAGACCTTCCTTCTGTGACCCGAAGAAGAGGGGCTCCTTCACCCTTCTCCCGAGGGAACAACGCGACGCTGCGACCATACCACGCAAATAGGGTGGGGCCCATAAAGAATCGCTTATTCGCATCAGAATCGCGATCGCCGCGTCGGCGCGCACCAGAGGCCTTCCCAGTTTGCCAACGGTGTCCCTAGCCGACCGGTGACGGTTCGTCGCATGGGTCGCGCCGGCCGTCCGCATCCTCGTGACGGCGGACAAACCAAGGAGTCACCCGTGAAGACCCGCACCAACGCCTCAACCCTGCTCGTGCTCGCACTGGCCGGCGCCGCTGCCCCCACCGCCAGCGCCGACGTCGTCACTACCGCGTTCTTCAGCAACAAGGCGAGCTACAAGCTCGCCGGCAACGCCGGCAACGCCGACGCCACCGTCAACTTCGGCTCCGGCGGCGGCAACATTTACCGGCTGCTGATCAGCGGCACGCTCCACCGCAACACCCAGGGGACCTTCCCGCGCGAGGCCCTTGTGCGGTTCCGTCGCCTGGTCCACCTGGCTCCGAACATCAGCATCCTCACGCACGATTTCATCGCGCAGCCGTTCACCGGCACCACGTGGGACGCCAACGGCAACGCGACGGTCAACGACGCCCTCGTGCTGCCGGTGCCCGAGGACAAGGTCTTCGGCAACGCGTTCTCCTGGTGCTCGATGTCCGAGCCCGGGCACTGGGACATCGAGTTCTGCGAGCAGTACGACGACAACGCCGCCGACAGCGGGCCGACACCCGACGCGACCTGGATTTCGATGAGCGTCAAGTTCGACAGCACGCCCCCCAGCCTGGCGACGGCGGTGCCGGTGAGCGGCGCCGTCGGCACGACGACCCGCTACGGCGTCCGATCGAACGACAACCTGGACCCCGGTCCGTTCACCGGCTCGCAGATCGATCCGCTCGCCAAGCCCGCCGGCGGCACGCGCATCAAGCACGTCCGCGTCACCGGGTACATCTCGATGGGCGCGTTCTCTACCGCCGCCGAACAGGCGGGCCCGAACGAGTGCGGCCAGGCCCGGCTGCGTCTGCGCCGGTACGAGAGCGTCCAGCTCTCGCCCAACGACAACGCGCCGTTTTCGACCAGCGACGATCTGTTCGTCGAGCTCCCCTTCGCCACCTCTTCCACCGGCTACATCTGCATGGACATCCCGGTCGCCGCCAACGACGACTTCGGCAAACTGACGCGCAACGTCCCGACAAGCGAGAACGAGTCGTACTACGGCATCAAGTACTTCGCCACCGCCTTCGAGGACGACGACCACACGCAGTTCCCCGTCGACAACGTCTGGAACGGGCTGAAGATCGAGCTCTTCTCCGAGGCGCAGCCCTCCAACGCCATCGACCTCGGCCTGCTGGACGCGAGCCCCAACGGCGCCGAGACCCACCGCATCGCGCCCGGCACTATCCAGGGCGGCAAGCCGCTGTGGTACCGCTTCGAGCTGCCGGGCATGGTCAGCGCCGCGGCGGGCACCTTCCTCGACATCGACACCGAGCAGACGGTGCCGGGCACGTTTGACACGATGATCGGCCTCTACGGCGGCGAGCCGGGCAACGCCGGTGCGCGCCTGGCGTGGGACGACGACGACGGCTCGGGCCCGCTGTCTCAGCTCACCTTCGGCGCTACCGGACCCCGGCCGGCGTTCGGCGACTCGCAGCTGCGCAACGGGCGCGACGGCTCCCTGGCGGAGGGCGTCTACTACGTAGCCGTCGTTCCTTACATGGCGAGCACCGGTGCGAGCGCCTTTGGGCCGACGGACTTCAACGTCACCAACCCGGATGTCGCGCCGCACAACGTGACGCTCAACCTCCGCTACAACCTGCCGCTCGGTTGCGGCCCGGCCGATGTGGGTGGTCAGGGCGGCGTTGCCGGCGCCGACGGCGTCCTGGACAACAACGACTTCGTCGTCTTCATCGACATGTTCTTCAACCACGCCCCCGGCGCCGACCGCGGCATCCAGGGTGGCCTGCCCGGCAGCGATGGCCAGTGGGACAACAACGACTTCGTCGTCTTCATCGATCAGTTCTTCTCGGGGTGCTGATCGCCAGCTGGATTTCGTAAGTCACAAGGCCCGGGCTCCACGCCCGGGCCTTTCTCGTTGCGGCTCGTGGTCCGGCCGACGTGAATACCGCCACGAAAAAACCCCGGACGTTCGTCCGGGGTCGTTTGCGCATACGCCAAGGTCGTCCTCGGGAACGGTCTGGGATCAGCAACCCGCGAAGAACTGATCGATGAAGACGACGAAGTCGTTGTTGTCCCATGCCCCATCGGCCCCGGGGACGCCACCGGTCGACCCGCGGTCAGCGCGGGCGTCCTGGGCGAAGAAGTAGTCGATGAAGACGACGAAGTCGTTGTTGTCCAGGACGCCGTCGGTGCCGGGCACGCCGCCCACCTGCCCGAGATCGGCGAGGCAGCTGGGGAACTCGCCCCCTTCGACGTGGAACGTCATGACGGGGGTGTTGCCGCCAACGCCGCCACCCTGGCCGTTCCCCGAATCGATGGCGATGAACGACACCGAACCGAGCCCGACAAGCGAGAGGGTGTACGACCCCGCCGACAGGGTGCCCGTCAACCCTTGCACCGCAAGGGTGTAGCCGGTTTGCGGACCGGTCTCGAAGCGGAACTCGTCGCCTCCAGAGCCGCTCAGGAAAGCGGTCAGCGACCAGTCGTTGGTGGTGTTGGGTGGGCCGCCGGGCCCCGCGCACCCGATGTTGAGATCAAACGTGTACTGCGCGCCGTTGCCGACGTTGAAGGTGTACGTGAACTCGTTGCGCATCTGCGACTCGGCGGAGGTGCCGGGGGCGTTGCCGCCGCCGAGGTTCATCGCAAACGAGTTGAGCACGATGGTGTCGGTGCCGTTGAAGCCGCCGTCCTGCGTGCCGGTTCCCGCAATGAAGCCGGGAACGGCCAGCATGCCCGTCCACCCGAAGAAATCTCCTTCAGGCGCTTCCTCACGCAGCAGGCCGGTATTGGTGGTGCCGTCGGGTGTCGTGGACGAACTGGACCCGGAGATGAACCGTGCTTGGCCGGTCGGAACGATCGACTGAGCCATGACGGGGAGGGCCGAAACCGCGGCGGCTGCGATGGTCAAGGCGATAGAACGGCCGAACGTGCTCATCGTGGTGCTCCTTGAGAATCCAGTTTGACACAAGGCCGTTCGCGGTGCAAACTGTTTTAAAAACAATTTCGTGCCGTAAAGCTCCGTGCCCCCGTTTCCCATCCTGCCTCCTTGCCCCTCCGCATCGTCGCCCAATGATCCGAGCCGTGAAACAGCGTGGGGTAAAGACGCTGGAAGCGGACGCCGGCAGGGTTGTGCCCGAGTTGCAACGCGCTCTAGAACACGTCTTGATGACGCTGCCAGGCCCTCCCACTCGGCCGCGCGACCTCGTCAACGGCCTTGGCATCCACCACAGCCTTGCCTGGAAGATCACCCGGATTGCCAGCGGCGCCGACCCGATGGGGAACGCCCAGTTCATCCCTGGGCGGGCCGGCATGGACCTTTTCCTCGACGCCGCCGTGAAAGCGGGGGCGCGAGGGAAGAGCGTCGAGGCCGTGCGCGAAGCCTTTGCGCGGTTCCGTGCGCTGATTGACTCGCACGCGGGCGACCGTCC
>DASPMT010000498.1:0-15089 GCA_035626935.1 Phycisphaerales bacterium
ATGTTGATGCCGAACAAACTCCACAATTTCCCTAGTTGTTCGTTATACATTCGGGTCTCATACTCGACGCACCTTGGCCAGGGACGGCAGGGGCAATGGAGACCCGCCGACCATGACCAGCCGTCCCTTCCGCCGCTTCACCACCTCGTCCCCCCTTCGCGAGATCGCGCCGCCCACACTGCTTGCCCTGCTCACGCCCCACGCCGAGTTCCTGGGGAGGCACCACGTCGCGCTGCCGGGTGATCCCGCGCGGCTGGACTACGACGCCGTCGCGGCCGCGATCCTGCAGCCTCGCACCGACACCCCTGCCGCGCTGATCGACGCGCTCTGGCACATCCACGAGATGGCCACGCCGCAGGCGATGGATGGCTTGCTCGACGAGGCGCACCGGGCCGCGATCCGTCTGGACGCCGATGACCTCTATTCACCCGCCGACATCGCCGCGCAGGTCTGGCTCGCCGCGCCCGACCTCTTGCGCCGCAAGCACGCGGAGCAGGCGGTGCTGCGGCGCAAGACCTTCGAGTCGTTCCCGGCCCAGTTGCGTGCAGGCGCCGCGCGCACGTTCTCCGCCCCGGGCGAGGCCGCCTTGGCAAGGCTCGAGGAGGAGGTGGCGCGCTGGTTCGTCGAGCGCCGGCTGGGTGCCGGCACCCGCGTCTTCCTCTTCGACCACGAGCACGAGATGATGCTCGTCGTGCGGCACGGCGGGCCGTACCGCCGCGAGGGAAGCCTGGACAAGGGTGAGCCCGGGAGCGTGCACTTCCGCCCGATGGCCTTCGCGGTCGCCGTCTTCGACCGCCGCACCCTCGAGCTGCGCATCAACAGTGCTGGCAAGCGCGAGAAGCAGATGCTCCGCGAGGCGATCGGGCGGCACGTCTTCGGCGACGCCCACTTCTTCTCCGCCGAGACGAGCAAGTACACCCTCGAACCGCTCCGCGGGGGACGCCGCAGCCTCGTGTGCGCGGACGTCCCCGGCATCCGCCTGGTGCGCCTGCTGGAACTGCGGATGTTCCTCGGTGGCTCGTTCGGGCGGACACGCATCGAGCAGGCCGACGACGTCATGCTGGCGCTGGAGGAAGACCGGGAGAGCATCCCCGAGGACGCGCTGCTGACGGCGGCGAAGTTCGAGGTGTACTTCGCGGACTCGGGCAAGCCGCGGCCGGTGACGATCCGCCATGGCAACGTCGCCCAGTACGCCCGGGACGGCGACGCCGACCTTGTTGAGGTCTTCCTCCGCCGTCGCGGGTTCGTGCAGGGGGTCAGCCATGCGGCTCTGGCCTGCGCTTGAGTCGGGCCCGCTCGCCCGCGGCTGGTCGGGCGTGCGGGCGACCTGGCGTGAGCAACTCGGTGACGAGTGGCGGTGCGTCGAGCCGCTGCTGTGCGCGCTGGAACAGCTGGCGCTGTCGGTGCGCCTTGGCGATGCCCCCGAGCCGCTCCGCGTCGTCCACCACTCCGACAACGACATCGTCGCGGTGGACATGGAGGCCGGCGTCAGCGTGCCGCTGCGCCGCGAGGAAGTCGTGATCTACCGGCTGGACAAGGCCGTCCTGCTGCAGGCGGTCGCCAAGGCGTTCGGACTTACCGGAGCCCTTGTGCCCGTCGCGAACAACAGGCCGTGGTGGCTGGGCGAGTTCGTGCTGGCCGGCGGCGAGCGGTTCCCCTTCTACTTTGCGGAAGGCCGGAACGCCGGGACCCTGGTCGGCGACGTCGGCATCATCGCCGCGCTCACGCCGCGGCCGTTCGTACTGGTCACGGTCTCGCGCGACGCGGCAAGCGAGCAGTTGGACCTGCTGCTGGGGGGACGCGGCGCCGCCTGGATCTCGCTGGAAGAAGTCCTGCAATGGCGCAGCGAGGGCGCACTCACGGCCAAGCGGCCGCTGGCGGCGATCCTCGCCTCGTTCGTCTCCGCGCACGCGGGACCGTCGATGGAAGCGGCCGCGGCGCAGTTCCCGACGCCGCGAGGGGCGAGTTGGAGCGATGTCACAATCCGCGTGGTTGACGGCCACAGCTTGTGGGTCAACGTCAAGGGCACCGTCCGCGAGGTGGGGTACGCCGAGATGGGCATGCGCGACGGCCGCACCAGGAACCCCGACAAGCAGTGGGAGTTGCTGCTGCTGCTCATCGCCCGCGGCGGCCTGCTGCGCCGCCAGGACCCCGCGGCTTCGGCGACGCTGCAGAAGCGCAAGGAGACGCTGGCTAAGCGGCTCCGGGCGTATTTCGGAATCGAGGACGAACCCGTCGAACTGGTCGACGGCGCGGACTGGCGGTGCAGGTTTGAGGTCGAAGCGGTGGGCCACGAGCGTTAGTTTGCCGGCTCAGCGTCAACCGGTGCATCCGTGGGAGGAGCGGCGGCTAGACGGCGAAACGTCTTGATGAAGTAGCCGTCTGCGAAGATCTTCATCGCGCACGCTTCACTGAGGGTAATGGACTGCCGAGACAGCGTGCGTGCTTGAAGAGCAGCGGCATACCCAGCGAATCTCTCGGCTTCGTCCTCGTCTTTCACCATCGCGGCGAGGAATTCCTTCAACCTCTCGTGAAAAGGCGCAACGCCGTCCCAGTCACCGTATATCTGCATGCCCTCCCGCAAAGCCGTCAAGAATTGCTCGAATGCTTCGTACTCGAACTGCATAAACACATCGGTCTTTCCGAGCAGGGCCAGCCCCGTGAGATAGTGATTGAAGAGACCAGACCGTTCCGGCTTGTTGGGGTTCGGGAACCCGCCGATGCAAAGAGCAGCAGTTCGCAGATCATTTGCCGTGAGGACGCGCCGTCCCCAGTCGATTTCCAGGGTTGGAGACCGTTTGACCTCCATCTTTCCCGGATTGTCGAG
Organism: Phycisphaerales bacterium; assembly: GCA_035626935.1. GTDB lineage: Bacteria > Planctomycetota > Phycisphaerae > Phycisphaerales > UBA1924 > JAJTGZ01. Next base: position 2,828 of record DASPMT010000498.1, read on the forward strand.
ATCCTCCATCTGGTCATAGAACCGATCGGTGCAGTGCGGGCCATGCCACCAGCACAAGCCCATCGTGCTGATATTGAGCGCAACCAAGAACTGATTGGCCGCACCAAAGCCGGCGTACCAAAGGGCGTGGATAGAGACGCCGGCCGGAAGGAGAAACTCCGCGACAAGCTCGTTTTTCTGCGTGCCGGCCGGATGCAGCCGTATCCACTCACAAAAGCCGTTCCATTCGTTCAGTTCCTTGGGCCGGATGGAGTGAGAATGGAATCGGAGGCGAACTTTCATCTTCCACTTGTGGCGAGCCGCCGCATCACCCGACGGCTGCTGACGCTCTAGTTCACGTTTGGCGATTTCGAGCGATTCCCGGTCTGCCCTGTCAAACTCTTCTTTCAGCCATGCCATCCACTTGGGCGAGCTGCCCAACTCCGCCAACTTTGACATCGAGCGGGCTCCGAAGATCATCCCGCGTTTTTCGGAATTGCTCGTAGCGCGAATGAACCAGTCGACCAGAGCCTGATCCTCCGGTTCAAGTTCTCGGTACTCCGAGTTCTGTTCCATTTCAAGTCGAGCCTTTGCCAGCCGCAGATGGGATTCGGCTCGCTGCACAGAGATTGCATCTTTGGGCTGCGTCACGCTCTTTGTACCCGTCTCTACATAGAGACCCTGTAAGCGGTAATCGTGTATCCGCTGCGCCAAGCCCTGGTATTCCTCAATCTGCTCCTTGGTGATTACTTCACGCCCAAATGTGATGCTCCAGATCGCAAAGAACAGCTTGCGGACATGGTCATCCAATCCCCGCTTGACGAACGGGGGCCCCTCATCGTCGTCGTCTCCTTCCGCCGCTAGGCGCAGCAGGACCGCTTTGCCGACTTCCTCTAGGGCGAGCGTCGACAGGTGAAAGGAGAGATGAGGAAAACCATTGCTCGCCAGCAGTTCGGCGGCACTCACTAGATCGGCAGCGTGCGCGATACACGCCAAGCGAGCAGGTTCGTTCTTGTCGCCTGGTGCGCGGGATGTGGGTGCGCCGTCGCTCATCTGACGTGGAGACCTTGTGGTTGCGACTCCCGTGCGAGGGCTCTGCGTATGAGGGCGGCCCGGTCCGGTTGCCGATGCCTTGCTCCAAGTGGAGTGTCGCGGACGTCGTAGCACAAATGTACCCCACTCCCGGGACGCGGCCTCAAGCGACACTTAAGGGGTAGGCGTGCCTCTGGCCGCTGAGCGCCGGCGGTCGAGTTTTCGATCTTGCTTTCTCAATTGCCCCTTCTTTTTCTGCAGCGATTCAGACCGCAAAAGAGCGGCAGTTCGGAATGCCGGGTGGTATCGCCGACGGTGCCCGTCGAGTTTTCGACAGCTCAGGGCGGCAGGCCGGCTCCTGACGAGCACCGCCCCGGGAGGCATCCTTCGCCGGACCTGTCCGCCCCTCGGGGCCTTCATAGGAAGGTCCGGCCATGTCCGCGCAGATCGACCCCGCCTCGCTCGCCTTTGCCCAGCGCCTCGCCCGCATCAAGGCCCGCCAGCTCCGCCCCCTGCTCCCGCGCGAGAGCGTCGACGACGTCGAGCAGGAACTCCTGCTTGAAGTGATCACCGCCTGGGAGCGCTACGACCCGGCGAAGGGCCACCCCGAGCCCTTCATCGAGCGCGTCGTCCAGCAGCGGGCGTGGAAGGTCCTCCGCGACCCGCGCTACGGCGGTGGGGGACGCAAGGCCGAGCAGGCGTTCCAGCTTGGCGAGCACGATCGCCCCGCGACCAGCGACGACACCGAGGGGGCCTGCCTGGTCGAGGACGTGAACGCTGCGGTGCGCAAGCTCCCGGCGCCCATGCAGGAGGTCTGCGAACAGCTGCGCCACGAGCGGGTGAGCGCTGTCGCCCGCGCCGAGGGCGTGCCGCGCTCCACGCTCGACTACTGGCTGGGCAAGGTCCGCGCCGCGTTCACGGACGCGGCGCTCGACCAGTACGTGTCGTGAAGGTGGTCCGCGCTGCGCGAGGTGCCGGGAGAGGGCGAGCGCCCTCCTCCCTTCCCCGTCACCGGAGCCCTTTACCCAATGAGCCCACCCGCCACCCCCTCCACCCTCATGCAGCAGATCACCCGCGGCCGCCGGGTCCAGCCCCGACGCATCATGCTCTACGGCACGCACGGCATCGGCAAGAGCACCTTCGGCGCGATGGCCGAGAGGCCCGTCTTCGTTCCCACCGAGGACGGGCTCGCCGACATCGACTGCGAGAGCTTCCCCTTGTCGCGGAGCCTCGGCGACGTGATGGCGGCGCTGGAGTCGCTCTACACCGGCGATCATCCGTACCGGACCGTCGTCATCGACAGCCTCGACTGGCTGGAACGGCTCATCTGGGCAGCCGTCTGCGCCGACAAGGGCGTCGAGTCCATCGAGGACATCGGCTACGCCAAGGGGTACACGTACGCCATCGACAAGTGGCGGATGGTGCTGGGCGCGCTCGATGCCCTGCGCAGCGACCGCGGCACGACGGTCGTGCTCATCGCCCACTCGAAGATCGACAAGTTCGAGAACCCCGAGACGGTCCCCTACGACCGCTACTCGCCGCGGCTGCACAAGCTCGCCAGCGCGCTGGTGCAGGAGTGGGCCGACGAGGTGCTCTTCGCCACGTACAAGGTCCACACCGTCAAGGTCGCCGAGGGGTTCAACCAGGCCAAGCACAACGGCGTGGGGACCGGCGAGCGGGTGATCCGCACCGTCGAGCGCCCGGCCCACGTGGCCAAGAACCGCCTCAACCTCCCCGACGAGCTGCCCCTGGACTACCGCGTCTACGCCGCGTTCGCGGCCGGGTGTGGCGACGACACCTCGAATCCCGCCCCTGCTGCTTCCACCGGCGCTCCCGTTCCATCCGCCAACTGATCAAGGACCACCCGCATGGCACACCTCAACAACTTCGACGCCAACCAGGTCGAGCCCTCCGTCGGCTTCGACCCCGTCCCCGCCGGAAGCTACCTCGCGGTCATCACCGAGAGCGAGATGAAGCCGACCAAGTCGGGGGGCGGCAAGTACCTCCAGCTCACGTTCCAAGTCCTGGACGGCGAGTTCAAGGGCCGCCTGCTCTGGGCCCGGCTCAACCTGGAGAACGACAACGAGACGACCGTGAAGATCGCCCGCGCCGAGCTCTCGGCCATCTGCCGCGCCGTCGGTGTGATGGCCCCCCGGGACTCGTGCGAGCTGCACAACGTGCCCCTAACGATCAAGGTCGCCTGCAAGAAGCGGCCCGAGACCGGCGACATCGACAACGTCATCAAGGGCTATGAGAAGAAGGGCGGCTCCGCGCCCGCGGCCGCGCGGCCGATGGTCGCCACCGGCGGGATGGGGAGCCCGCCCCCGTGGAAGCGCTGAGCGCCGCGGCCCTCGCTCCACCGAGCGGCCACATGTTCACCCTACCCTACCCGCCCAGCATCAACCACTACTGGCGGCGGGTCGGGAGCAGGACCCTGGTCAGCCGCGAGGGACGGCGCTACCGCTCGCGGGTATGCGCCCTCCTCGCGGCGGCGGGGGCTCGTCCGCTCGAGGGCCGGCTGTGCGTCGAGGTGACCGTCTGCGTCCCCGACCGCCGCCGGCGCGACCTGGACAACGTGGGCAAGGCCTTGCTGGATGCGCTGGCGCACGGCGGCGCGTACCGCGACGACTCGCAGATCGACCGCCTCGTCTTCGAGCGCGGCCCGCTCACGGAGGGCGGCCGCGTCCTAGTGCAGATCACGGAGATGTGAGACCTTGCAGCTTCGCCCTTACCAGCACGAGGCCGTGCAGGCGGTCTACGGCCACCTTCGCTCGCGCGACGACAACCCCTGTGTCGTCATCCCCACTGGCGGCGGCAAGACCCCGGTCATCGCCACCATCTGCCGCGACGCCGTTGAGCAGTGGAACGGTCGCGTCGTCATCCTGGCCCACGTCAAGGAGCTGCTGGAGCAGGCCGCCGAGAAGATCGCGGCCCTCGCGCCGGCATTGCCGCTGGGCATCTACTCGGCGGGCCTGCGCCGCAAGGACCTCGGCTACGCCGTCACGGTCGCGGGCATCCAGAGCATCTACAGGAAGGCGTGCGACCTTGGACCGGTGGACCTGGCCCTCGTCGACGAGGCCCACATGGTGCCGGCCGAGGACGACGGGATGTACCGCCAGTTCATCGCCGACGCCCGCGCTGTCAACCCGCACGTGCGCATCGTCGGCCTGACCGCCACGCCCTACCGCATGAAGTCGGGCGCGATCTGCGCGCCCGAAGGCATCCTCAACCACGTCTGCTACGAGGTGGGTGTCCGCGAGCTGATCGTGCAGGGCTTCCTCTCGCCGCTGAAGACCAAGGCGGGACGCGCCAAGGCCGATACCAGCGGCCTGCGCGTCCGCGCGGGCGAGTTCGTCGCCGGGGAGGTCGAGAGCATCATGGACAGCGGCGCGCTGGTCGACTCCGCCTGCGCCGAGATCGTCGAGTACACGAAGGACCGCCAGGCCACGCTCATCTTCGCCTCCGGCGTCCGGCACGGGCGGCACATCTGCGACGTGCTCAAGGGCCGCTACGGGATCGAGTGCGGGTTCGTCTGCGGGGACACGCCCGACGGCGTGCGCTCCGCCCTCCTACGGCGATTCCGCTCCGGAGAGCTGCGGTACCTCTGCAACGTCAACGTGCTCACGACCGGCTTCGACGCCCCGCACATCGACTGCGTGGCCCTCGTGCGACCGACGATGTCGGCGGGGCTCTACTACCAGATGGTGGGGCGGGGCTTCCGCCTCCACCCCGGCAAGGCCGACTGCCTGGTGCTCGACTTCGGTGGCAACGTGCTGCGGCATGGGCCCGTCGACGCCGTCCGTGTCGAACAGCCCGCGAGCGGCAGGGGCGAAGCCCCCGCCAAGGAGTGCCCGGAGTGCCGCGCCCTGATCGCCGCCGGGTACGCGGTCTGCCCCCAGTGCGGGCACGTCTTCCCCGAGCCGGTGCGCCAGCAGCACGAGGCCAGCGCCAGCAGCGCCGCGGTCCTCTCGAAGCAGCAGCCGCCCACGCCCGCCGAACCGGCGCGTACCGAGCACCGCGTCATGGAGACGACCTGGCACGTGCACGCCAAGCGCGGCGACGATGACGCTCCGCTCACCCTGCGCGTCGAGTACCGCGTGGGGTTCAACCGCTACGTCCGCGAGTGGGTCTGCCTGGAGCATCCCAGGGGCGGCTTTGCGCGGCGCAAGGCCGAGGCGTGGTGGCGGGCCCGCTCGCTCGAGCCGGTGCCGGCCAGCGTCGAGGAGGCCGTCGAGCTGGCGAACGCCGGCGCGCTGGCGAAGACGCTCGCCATCACGGTCGAGCAGAAACCCGGCGAGCGCTACGAGCAGGTCGTGGCCCATGCGCTCGGCCAAAGGCCGCCGCGCCTGGATGACGTGGACGCGGTGCCCGAGTACGCGCCTGCGCGGGCGGAGGGAACCACCTTCGGCATCCCCGACGAGGACATCCCCTTCTGAGCGAGCCATCCATCTATCCCGTCCTCGATGCCGCCCGCTGGTACATCGGCCGCGGCTACATGCCCGTGCCGATTCCCACGGGTACCAAGGCCCCGCGCCTGCCCGGCTGGCAGAAGCTCCGTCTGACCGATGGTGAGGCGGCTGCGCACTTCGGCGGCGGAGGCAACATCGGCCTCTTGCTCGGCGAGCCCAGCGGATGGCTCGTGGACGTGGATCTCGACTGCACCGAGGCCCGCGAACTGGCCGGCGAGTTCCTGCCGCGCACGCCCGTCGTCACCGGCCGCCCCGGCGCGCCGGCGTCGCACCGCTGGTACATCGCCCGGGGCGCCAAGACACGCCGCTATCAAGATCCCGTGACGGACGCGGCGATCGTGGAGCTGCGCAGCACCGGCGCTCAGACGCTGGTCGGCCCGAGCGTGCACCCGTCCGGCGAGGCATACGACCCGCTCGATGGCGAGCCGGCCGTCGTGGGGGCCGAGCAGCTGGCGACGTGCGTCGAAGCCCTGGCAGAGGCGGTCGTCCTGCGCCGCCACGGCCGTGTTCCCGCCAAGGCGCCTGCAGTACTGGCGCAGCCGACTAGCACGCCCCGCGCGGGCAACGACATCGAGCGCCGCGCCGCTGCATACCTCGACGCCATGCCGCCCGCGGTCTCCGGCCAGGGCGGGCACAACCAGACCTACGCCGCGGCGACCGCGATGGTGCACGGGTTCGGCCTCGACCGCGAGCGGGCGTTTGCATTGCTGTGGGAGCGGTACAACCCGCGCTGTCAGCCGCCGTGGTCCGAGCGCGAGTTGCGGCACAAGGTCGAGGACGCCGCCACCAAGCCCCACAGCCGGCCCCCGGGCTGGTTGCGCGACAGCGGACACCATGCCGAAGCGAACGACGTGGACCTGTCGGGGTTCATGGTGAGCGCCGGCAAGGCCGCGGCCGAGGAAGACGAAGAAGAAGCCGCTGCCGAACGTCCGGGCGATCCGGGGCCGTTCCCGCAGCACCTGCTGCGCGTGCCCGGCTTCATCGAGCAGGTCATGGCGCACAACCTCGCGACCGCGACGCGGCCGCAGCCGGTGCTGGCCCTGGCGGCGGCGATCTGCCTGCAGGCGGTCTTGGCGGCGCGCAAGGTGCGCGACGAACGCGGCAACCGCACCAACGTCTACTGCGTCGGGCTGGCGCCCTCGGGCGCGGGCAAGGACCACGCCCGCAAGGTCAACAAGAACATCCTCTTCTCAGCCGACCTGGTCGAGCTCGAGGGCAACGAGGACCTCGCCTCCGACGCCGGCCTCGTCACCGCCGTCGAGCACCAGCCCGCGACGCTCTTCCAGATCGACGAGTTCGGCCGCTTCCTTCGCACGATCGGCGACCCCAAAAAGGCCCCGCACCTCTTCAACGTGCTGACGGCGCTCATGAAGCTCTACTCCAGCGCCGACACGACCTTCCGCGGCAAGGCGTATGCCGACAAAGAACGCAACAAGGTCGTCGATCAACCGTGCGTGAGCGTCTACGGCACCACCGTGCCGGAGCACTTCTTCGAGTCGCTCACGGCCGAGAGCCTCAGCGACGGCTTCCTGGCACGATTGCTGGTCTTCGAGGCCCAGGCGACTACCGCGCGGCAACGTGCCCCGGCGCAGCCGATCCCCGGGCACATCAAGCAGACCGCCGAGTGGTGGGGCGCATACAAGCCCGGTGGCAACCTCGGCAGCGAGCACCCCAACCCGCGCATCATCGAGGCTACAGCCCCGGCCATCGCGATCTTCGACCAACTGGCCGAGCGCGTGGACGCGGAGCTGGCGCAGGCCGAGCGCCGCGGCATCGGTGGCGCATCGCTGTGGGCCCGCGCCGAGGAGAAGGCGTGCCGACTGGCGCTGATCTATGCGTGCTCGAAGAACCACGAGTCGCCGGTGATCGACGAGGACGCAGCACACTGGGCGTGCGAGCTGTCGTCGTACCTCACGCGGCGGATGCTCTTTGTCGCCGGCGAGTGGGTCGCCGACGGGCTCTTCGACGCTAAGCAGAAGCGGGTGCTGAGGGTCATCCGCCAGTGCGGCTCCGTCACTCGCACGGACTTGAACTTCAAGACCCGGTGGCTCAGCCTGCGCGATCGGCAGGAAGTGCTGGACAACCTTATTGAGACGGGGCAGGTGCGGGTGATTGAGACACCGACGGCGGGGCGGACAAGGGTTGAGTACGCGATCACCTAGCCCCTCTTGGTGACGCGGGTCTTGCGCTTCCGTCCGGTACAAGGTACCGCCGCAGCGACCGCCGCTAAGTTTGTCAGGAACTCGCGGTCTCGCGCGGCGAGAGATTCAATATGACGGTGCGCGGCGATAGCGGCCTCCCCAATCTGGTTCACAAATGTATCGAGGAGCTTGACCAGGGCGATCGCGTCAATCGATTCGCACTCCACGAGCAGTGCCGCAGTGACCTGCGTCAGCGAGATCGCCGCGCAGTGCGCTGGATCGGCAAGGCCGGCGTTGCCAGGGCCAGCGAGCCGTACACGCAGCTCGCGGTCCGGCTGGGCCAAGCTGAACTGAAAAGACTTCGGGTTTGCGTGGACCGCATGGCTCGCCATGCGATAGAACGGTCGGAGGCGGTCAAGCCCCGTGGCAACCTCGAGCGCCTCGATCCCCGGCCGACCGGGCTTGTTCATCAGCACGGCTGCCCAACCGTAGGCCGTTTGGAACGTGCCGCCGTGCTTGGCGACGAGCGAGTCAAACTGCTTCTGGAGCGCCGCGAGTTCCGCGGCGTCAGGAAGCTGATACCCGAGCGCTGGCGCGTGCTTTTGATATTCGATCGCCGCCTTGCAGCTCTCAATCGCTTCGTGCTCCAGGTACAGCAACGCGCCCTCGTCGCCGTGCTTGCGGAGGAAAACCGCTACAACCGCAGTTTCGTGGAGCGTCCGCCATCGGGCATGAGCGCCGTCTGCGTACCCGCTTTCCAGCAGGATTCGGACCTCGGAGAACACGCGAATGGCGCGTGCGTGCAGATGGAGGAGAACGTAGCGCAGTGGAGTCGTAGCAGGCGTCGAATTCGCGTTCAGCTCAGCGCCGGCTTGAAAGCTAATAGTTTCAAGTGCGCGGAGCAGCCTGAACGTTTTTCCCCAAGTCTTGGTGAGCCTCTTTTGGAATCCCCGCAGCATCCGTTGCTGACGGTTGAACTCCCGCGTGGCCAGTCGTAACGCCGATTCTTCCCACGCTTCGACGATGCTGTCGATGAGGTCGCGTGCCGCCGATTCGGCGTCCGCTTCCGATGCCTCGCTGGCGGTAGGCTGCACCGGATCGCTTGTTGGATGTGAAGATCGGCCAAGTTCCCGGGCGACGGGCTTGATCAGTTGCGTGAGAACGCCCGCTTGACCGCTGCGATTCGCACCGAGCGTGCACCTCAACATCGAGTGGCTCTCGGTGGCGCTCGGCTCTGAAGTATCCATCAACAACGATATGGAGCACCGCACCCAACTCTCGAGGTCGCGTGCTGCGGCACGATGGCCTGCCGCGTTTTGCGCCGGCGTCGGCCCTAGCTGTGGTACTTGCCGAACTAGCCGCTCAAACCCAGTAGTTCACTCCTTCTTCAACTTCTTTGGCTTCTTTACAAGGGTGCTTCTTACCCCCCGCGAGAGCCCGCAAACCCGGTCAGCGGGAAAGGGGCAGTCAAAGAAGCAAGAGAAGTCAAAGAAGGCATTTATTCCTTGTTTGCTGGAGTTTTCCGCCACCTTCTTTGCTGCTTCTTTGACCTTCTTTGACAGCCGAACACCATCCGATTCCACCTGAGCATGGGGGTGGGGAGCGGTTCCTTCCCCGTCAAAGAAGTCAAAGAGGCCCGCGGGAACAGCCGCAAGAGGCGACAGAGTTTGTTTTGCTGTCCGGGTGGACCGGGCGTCGGCCCGCCCAACGGCCGACGACGGCCCCGACGCCGCGTCCACGCGGCGCGGAGGGGGTGAGGCCGCCACAGCGGAGACGACGCGCCAACGGGCCGTTGTCGCCGCGTAGCGCGTGCGCGGCGAACGAGTAGGCGCACGTACGCGAGCTCCACACCTCCGTGTGGAGCGACGCTGGTTCTTCTTGCTGGTTTGCTGGCCACAGCGCGCGACGCAGGTATTTGTTGTTCACGCGGCAGCAAGCCGCCAAGGAGACGAAGATGCGGATCACCGAAGTACACATCACCGGCGAGGCGCAGAACTTCGCGGTCATCAAGCGCAAGGCCGGCTCCGATTCGATCGAGGTCGAGGTCATCACGCCGACCGGCAACAACACGGTGCGGGTGAGCGCCAACGACGACAAGGGGCTGTGGGAAGCGGCCCAGAGGCTGCAGCGGCAACTCGACGGGTTCCGCGGCTGCGGCGGTGACGTGCGGCCGTACCTCGGTGTTCTGCAATCCCTGAGTGATCTCTGAGCCCCCACGTTCCCAATCGGAGTGAGACATGGCCACCCGCAAGACATCAACCCGCAACGCCGCCCAGCTTGAACGTGCCAAAGCCCAGTCGTTGAAGGAGACCGAGGAGGCTGTTCGCAAGTATCTCGATCTTGAGACACTCGAAACGCGGAACAGTGACGGCCTCGACTTTCACGACATGCCCGTTTGGCAGATTCGCGAGGTCGCCCGTCTGGCGTTCGAGGCGGGGTACGCCGCTCGGGCCGTATCGGTCCAGACACAAAGCTGAGCCGTGGCGCTCCGCGGCCGACAGGCCACGGCGCGCCATTCACCGCCGCAACGTGCGGCGGAGTCCCCGCATCTACGAATGAGGAATTGACCATGAGCAAGACCAAGACCAGCAAGCCCGCCAAGAAGACCGCCGCCAAGAAGGCCGTTCGCCCTGCGCCGAAGCCCGCCAAGCCGACCAAGGGCAAGGGCGTTGCCGCGAAGGTCACGCCCCCGGCCAACCCGGGCAAGCGCGTCAGCTCCCTCGACGCCGCTGCGCAGGTCTTGGCCGGCTCAACGGAGGCGATGAAGCCCAAGGCGCTGATCGCCGCCATGACCGAGCAGAAGCTCTGGACCAGCCCCGCGGGCAAGACCCCGCACGTGTCGCTGGCCACCGCGATGGACCGGGAGATCAAGACCAAGGGTGAGAAGGCGCGGTTCCGCAAGGTCGGGCCGGGGCTCTTCGCCGCGGCGTAGGCCCCACCTCCGCCCGCACCCCGACCGGGCGACCCCCTTCGCACGGCGGCGCGAGCAATCGCGCCGCCGTGTTTTCTTGTCCGGAGGCTCCCGCGAACCCGGCCCGGGTCGAGCGAGGAGCCGGGTATGAGGATCGACACCTGGGACATCGCGCGGGTCAAGCCCTACCCCGGCAACCCCCGCAAGAACGAGCGGGCCGTCGACGCCGTCGCCCGCTCGATCAGCGAGTTCGGCTTCCGCGTCCCGCTAGTCGTTGACGCCGAGGGCGTGCTGATCACCGGGCATACTCGTCTGCTGGCGGCGCAGAAGCTCGGCCTGCGCGAGGTGCCTGTGCACGTCGCCCGCGACCTGACGCCAGGGCAGGTCCGCGCCTACCGCATCGCCGACAACGCCACCGCTGATCTGGCGGAGTGGGACTACGAGCTGCTGCCGGTAGAGCTTGGTGCACTCAAGGACGCCGGGTACGACCTGGCGGTGACGGCGCTGGACGCCGCGCTGATCGAGAAGATGCTTTCCGGCGAGCCCGCCACGCCCGCGGAGGCGACCGGCACCGACCCGGGCGAGAGCGGGTACCGCGAGCAGTACGGCGTCATCGTCATCTGCGGCGACGAGGAGCACCAGGAGAGGGTCTACGCGGAGCTGAGCGCCGCGGGCCACACCTGCCGCGTCGACTGCACCTGATCCACCTCGCCGCCGCCTCCAAGAGAACCACCTATGAAGCTCACCGTTCGCAACCGGTGCGACGATTTCACCAGCTACCGCGCCGCCCGTGTCAAGTCGCTGTTCAACGCCGACAGCGGCTGCAACTTCGATCTCGACGCCGAGTTGCCGATCGAGGGGACCGGGTGGAAACTCGGCGTCATCGTTGGGCCCTCCGGCTCGGGCAAGACGTCGATGGGCCGCCGCGTGTTCGGCGCTGTCGGCGACGCCGCGATGTACGAGCCGGCGTGGCCCGCCGACAAACCGATCGTCGACGCCATCGCGCCCGACGGCGACTTCGACGCGGTGACAGGTGCGCTCGCGGCCGTCGGCCTGGGCACCGTCCCCGCGTGGCTCCGGCCGTACCCGGTGCTCTCCAACGGTGAGAAGTTCCGCGCCACGCTGGCGCGGCTGATCGCCGAGGCCCCTGCCCGCGCCGTCGTTGACGAGTTCACCAGCGTGGTGGACCGGCAGATCGCCAAGGTCGGCGCGCTGGCGTTCCAGAAGGCGTGGCGGCGGACCAAGGGGCAGGTGGTACTGCTCTCGTGCCACTACGACATCCTCGAATGGTTGCAGCCGGACTGGGTCTACGACACCGCCACTAAGCAGTTCTCCGGGAGGTGGCTTCGACCACGGCCCAGCTTTGAGCTCGCCCTGTGGCAGACGGACTGGCGTTACTGGCCGCTGTTTGAGCCGCATCACTATCTGAAGGTGCCCAAGATGATCGCGGCCCGCTGCTACGTCGGCACTGTCGACGACGAGCTGGTGTGCCACCTGGCGGTCGGCACCAAGAACATCGGCAAGGGGATCGAGGCCCGGGCCTGCCGTCTCGTCGTCATGCCCGAGTGGCAGGGCGCGGGGGTAGGGCTGCGGTTCCTCAACCAGGTCTGCCAGTGGCAACTCGAAGGCGCCGAGCACGCACGCATGCCCGGGCGCAGGCTTACCACGCTCTTCCATACCTCGCACCCGGGGCTCTGCGCGGCGCTGCGGCGGAACCCGGCGTGGCGGCA
>DASPMT010000499.1:0-5007 GCA_035626935.1 Phycisphaerales bacterium
GCGCAGGGCCTGCTGCCCGCCGGGTGCCTCGTCTACTTGCACGGCGGGTGCGGACTCGGAAAGACGCACCTCTTGGCCGCCGTTGCCGACGAAGCGTCTTCGCAGCGCGGCGTGAACGCGCGCTGCATCAGCGGCGAGCAGTTCGCCAACGAGTTCATCGGCGCCGTCAAGGCGGAGAAGGGGGACCGCATGGAGCGGTTCCGCCGCCAGTTCCGCTCGCTGGACGTGCTGTGCATCGACGACGTGCAGGGTCTCGCCGGTAAGAACGCGACGCAGCAGGAACTGCAGCACACCATCGATGCGCTGGTGTCGCGCGGTGGACGCGTGGTGATCTCGGGCTCATGCCACCCGCGCCGTCTGGAGGAGACTTCCGATGCCTTGGTGTCGCGCCTGATGGGGGGGCTGGTGGTTGAAGTGCTGCCGCCCGATCCGCAGGCGGCGACCCGGATCGTTCAGGCTCTGGCCGCCAGACGCGGCATGGCGATCGAAGCGGCGGCGGCCGAGGCGGTGGCGATGTCGGTGATCAACGACCCGCGGGCTTCGTCGCGGGCGCTGTCGATCCGAGAGCTTGAGGGCGTTGTGACCAAGGTGGAGGCGGTGCACAGGCTGCTGGGCGCAGGCCCGGTGCCGGGCGATGTGACCGTGGGCGGCGGCGGCGCGGTGGGGATGGTGAGCGTGAACCGTGCCCTGGCGGACCGGCCGGAGACGACCCGCGGCGGCGTCGGCGCGGTCCTCGCCCGGATCGGCCCGCGACAGCCGGTGCGCCTGGAGCAGGTCGTCGCGCTGGCCTGTCAGAAGATGAACGTGACGTTGACGGAGGTCGCCGGGCGCGGACGTCATCCCCGTGTGGTACTGGCCCGTGCGCTGGCGACGCTGCTGGCACGCAAGCACACGCGTGCCTCGTACCCCGAGATCGCCCGTGCCCTGGGGCGCCCCAACCACTCCACGGTGATCACGGCTCACCAGCGCCTCGACTCCCTGCTGGCGGAGAGCGCGGCGGCCGACTGTGGCGACGGGCGCGGACTGCGCCCTGTCGCCGACGTGGTCGCCGAGTGCTCTGGGGCACTGGCATCGGGGGCGGGCGTGGTGCTCGGGCAGACGCAGACGGCTTGAGTTCGAACGTACCCTCAGGCGTGGAGCAGTCTCGAGTAGCCAGCATGCTTGCGCTCATGGCGGCCGGGGCGGTGCCGGTGGGCGCGCAGCCCGCGCCGGTAGAGCCGACTCCAGCGATCCGGGCGCCGATGCAGCCGCGCGCCTTGGTGGAGGAGCTGACGGCGCAGCTCCGTGCGGCGGTCGGAGACCGCGACTCGCGCCGGCGCGACCGAACCCTCAACGGCCTCCGCACCGTGCGGGACCCGGCGATGCTGGCGTTCTTCTCGCAGTTGGCGATCAACCCGTCGCCGATGCTCCGCGTGCACGGGCTGCTCGGTCTCGCGGAGCTCGAGCCGCAGCGCGGCCTGAACCTGCTGGGCGTCTCACGCATCCCTGACGAGCGGCTGCAGGGGGTGATCATCTCCAGCGCCATCGCCGCGGGTCTGCTGAGCGACGAAAACCGTTCGGAGCTGACGGGCTGGGCCTCGCTCCCGACCCGCCTGCGGATCGAGCTCGCCGCCGCGTGCGCAGCGCGGTCCCGACCGTTCGACGTTGCCGCCGTCCGCTCCTTCCTCAACGACCAGGAGCCGTTCGTCGCCGTTTCCGCGGCCGTGGTCCTGCGCCGCGCGGGGGTCGAGACGGTCGCCGCCGAGCAGACCATCAGAACGCGCGCACTGGGGCTGGCGCAAGGCGCGGGCGTCCAGGCGGCTGAGCTGAGCGAACTGGTGATCGAGCACAACCTGACGTCGGCCGGCGAGGCGCTGACGATCGCCGCCCGCGGCCTGCAGCCCGGCGCACCGGCCGATGCCGTGGCGGCGGCCCGGCTGCTGGTGTCACCCGGTGATGCAGCCGTTGTGTCCGCCGCTCGCGCCCGGCTCGACATCGCGGCCCCTCTTGCGGAGCGCACCGCGTTCGCCGTGCGGCTCCTCGATGTCGTGCAGAGTCTGGGCGGTCGCACGCCTGCGCCGGTGCTGCGCGAGATGGCCACCGACCCTGACCCGCTCATCAAGGCGATCGCCGCGGCGGCTGAGGCGATCTCGCGCGATGACAACGCGGGGGCGGCGGTGGGGGCTCTCGCCAGGCGCGGCGACCCGGCGACGGTCGCGTGGGCGCTCCGCTTTGCTTCCGAGCGCCACTGGCAGGACGCGAGAACGATCCGCGCCGCCGTTATCGACGGTGTGGCCAGGCGACCCGCCGGCGCCGCCGTTGATCCGCGGCTCTCGGAGATGGCTGTGGCCGCGGCGGCTGCGCTGTGCGACGACGACCCACGGTCGCTTGACCGTCCGCTCGCCGAAGCGCTCAGCGCGGGCGACGGGTCGTTGACGCGGATCGTCCTGGAGGGTGCCCTGCGGAGCCGGCATCAGGAGACCGGGGCGCTGGTCCGGCAGGGGGCCTTCGAGGTGCGCCCGGCCGGGCCCTGGCCGACCGGCGACGCCGCCGCCTTGGCGCTGCTGGTGTCGGTGCGCCATGGCGAGTTCACGGCCGACCGGCCCGAGCGGATCGCCCGGCTCAGCGCGATCGCCAGGGCCGAGCGCGGCACCCTCAGCGGCGTCGTCCGGGCTCAGGCCGCGTGGCTGGCGCTGCGGGAGTCGGGGGAGGACCGCGTAGCGCTGACGCGGATTCTGAGCGACCTGCCGCTCCCTTCGACCGATACACCCCTTCCGCCCCCGTCCGTGACCGTCCCTCTACAACCCACGCCGGCGCCCACGAAATGAGCCACGAGATCCCACTATCCCGACCCGACATCACCGAGCGGGAGATCGACGCCGTGAGCGCGGTGCTGCGCTCCGGGCGGCTCTCGATCGGTCCGGTGCTGGAGCGGTTCGAGCACGCGGTCGCGTCGTACACCGGCAACGACTACGCCGTCGGATGCAACAGCGGCACCAGCGGCCTGCACATGGCGATGTCGGCGCTGGGCGTCGGGCCCGGCGACGAGGTGGTGACGACGCCTTTCAGCTTCATCGCCAGCGCAAACCCGATCCTGATGGTCGGGGCGACGCCGGTCTTCGTCGACATCTGCCCGCGCACGCTGAACATGGACCCTTCCAGGCTGGAGAAGGCCATCACGCCGCGCACCAAGGCCATCGTTGCCGTTGAAACGTTCGGGAACACCGCGTACATGGATCAGTACGCCCAGATCGCTGCGCGTCACGAGGTCACCGTCGTTGAGGACTGCTGCGAGGCGCTCGGCTGCACGCTCAACGGCCAGCAGGCGGGGAGCTTCGGGCGTGTGGGCGTCTTCGGGTTCTATCCCAACAAGCAGATCACCACGGGCGAGGGCGGGATGATCGTCACGCGGGACAAGCGCCTGGCGGACCTGTGCCGCTCGCTGCGCTCGCAGGGCCGGCCAGTGGGCTCAACGGCTTCTCCGGGCACGGGCAACTGGCTCAGCCACGAGCGGTTGGGGTACAACTTCCGGATGAGCGAGGTGAACGCGGCGCTCGGGGTGGTGCAGATGGAGCGTCTGGCGGAGATCATCGCGGCGCGGCAGCGCGTGGCCGAGATGTACATCCGGAGGCTGATGCACGTCGACGACCTGATCCTGCCGACGGTCGAGGAAGGCTCGACCCACAGCTGGTTTGTGTTCGTCGTACGGCTGGCGCCCAGCTATTCGCGCGAGGACAGAGACCGGATCATCGCCGGCCTCCGCCGCCATGAGGTGGGGGCCGCCGACTACTTCCCCTGCATCCACCTGCAGCCGTTCTACCGGGAGCGGTTCGGTTTCCGGCCAGGCGATTTTCCGATCGCCGAGAGTGTCAGCGCGCGGACGATCGCCCTTCCGTTCCATAACGATCTCACCGAGCGGGAGGTGGACGTGGTCGCCCGGACCCTGGAACTCATGATCCGACGCGAAAACCTGTCCAGGCGCTGAGAAACGCGGTTTCGGGGCCCTGTTCGGTGTTTCGCCTTCCCCCTCGCTTGCCCCTGACGCCCCACCGGCCAATACTTCTCTCCCTCTGCGCCGGACCGGCGCCCACGGGCACTCGGAGTTTGACCATGCCTTTCGTCTGCCATTTCACCGGCAAGAAGTCGTCCTTCGGCAAGCAGCGCGCCTGGCGCGGTCAGAAGATCGTTAAGGGCGGCTTCGGCCTCAAGCCGACGGGCATTACCCGCCGCAAGTTCCGTCCCAACCTCCAGAAGGTGACGGCGATGATCGACGGCCAGGCGACGACGATCATGGCCTCGACCAAGGCCATCAAGCAGGGTCTGGTCGTTAAGCCGCTCAAGCGGCGCGACGGCTACACCCGCCTGCAGAAGCAGGGAAAGTAACCAAGGCAAGTCGCTAGTCATTGGGCGCTGGTCAAAGACAAAGACCACCGAACAGCCCCGCGTGACGCGGGGCTGTTCTTTTCCCCCTGTAGTGCCTGGTGGCTAATGGCTAATGCCTCGCCCCCTCTACACTCCTTGCCATGAAGTGCGATCGCTGCGAGAGCGAGGCGACGGTGCACGAGGTGACCATCAAGGGCGGCCGCCGGCACGAGAAACACTTCTGTGAGCGGTGTGCGCGCGAGCAGAAGATTCCGATCGCGTCCAACACGCCGCTCACGGACCTGCTCACGCAGTATGTCTCTCTCCAAGCCGCCGCCAAAGAGGCCAAGGGACGGGCGATCGCGGCCACGGCCGACATGTGCCCCGCTTGCGGGATGACGTTCGCCGCGTTCCGCCAGAGCGAGAAGCTCGGGTGCATGCACTGCTACACGACCTTCGAAGGACAGCTCAGCAAGCTGCTTGAGCGTCTGCACGACGGCGCGACCCATCACGTCGGAAAGACCCCCAGGCGCCTGCTTGCGGCCTCGCGCGGCGCATCGGCGGGTGAGGAGCAGGGGGGGCAGAAGCCCGCCAAGATCGTGGTGCTCACCGCCGCACAGCTCCAGCGCCGCGTCGGGAACCTTCGAAAGAAGCTCGAAGAAGCGA
>DASPMT010000500.1:0-7884 GCA_035626935.1 Phycisphaerales bacterium
CGTCCGCTGAGTCCGGCTACGTCCGTCCGGGCTTGACGGTGATCGTGCCGAAGCTCGGCATCGGCGCTCCCAAGAAGAAGAAGAAGGCAGAAGGCGGCGAGTAAAGCCCCCGGTCTTCTCGTCCCCGCTGCGGCGGGTGAACGCTCCGGGTCGATGGTGCGTAGAGCACCGGCGACGCGGGGCGTGTTCGTTTAGGATTCGCGTTCCGTCCAACGCCTCTTCCTCGAATGGAGTGACCCGCCCCATGCGCATCGGCATCGACGTGATGGGTGGCGACCACGCGCCGGACGCGATCCTCAAAGGGTGCATGCTGGCACGCGAGAACCTCGCGCCCGATGACGAGCTCGTGCTGATCGGCCGCGCCCCGGTCATCAGGGAGTACCTCGCCGATTACGGTGTGAACGAGCCGCGGTTTGTCGTGCATCACTGCGAGCAGGTGATCGAGATGCACGAGCACGCGGTGGAGGCGGTGCGCGGCAAGCCGGAGTCGTCGATCGTGCACATGGCCAAGCTCGGCTCGGCCAAAGCCGCCGCGATCGGCGGGGCGCGTTGCGACGCGGTCCTCTCGGCGGGGAGCACGGGCGCGTGCGTGAGCGCCGCGACAATGTACATGCGTCGGCTGGAGCATGTGCACCGGCCCGGCATCGCGGTGACGATCCCAACGTTCAGCGGTCCGTTCGTCCTGATGGACGCCGGCGGCAACCCGGAGCCGCGCGACACGCACCTGCAGCAGTACGGGCTGATCGGCGAGGTCGTCGCCAGGAAGCTGCTCAACGTCGACCAGCCCCGCGTGGCGGTGCTGAACATCGGCACCGAGGAGGGGAAGGGGACGGACCTGATCGGCGAGACGTACAACCGGCTGAAGAACACGCCGGGCGTGAACTTCGTCGGGTATGTGGAGGGACGCGACCTGTTCGAGGGCGTCGCGGACGTCGTGGTGAGCGACGGCATGCTCGGCAACACCGTGCTCAAGACCGTCGAGGGCCTTGCCAAGAGCCTCTTCTCGGGGCTCGCCCGCGAGATCATGACCCGTGACCCGAACCTGATGCTCGCGCTGGAGCCGGTCTTTAAGGACATCTTCAAGAAGAACGACTACCACGAGCACGGCGGCGCGCCGCTGCTGGGGGTCAACGGCGTCTGCATGATCGCGCACGGCTCGAGCAACGACCGCTCCATCCGCGCGGCGATCAAGCAGTGCCAGCTCTACGTGAAGACGGGGTTGAATCAGGCGATCGTCGAACGGCTCGCCCAAGTGGAGGGGATGCACGAGCAGATCGGCAACCCGATGCCGGTGGCGTAAGGCTGGGCAGAGGGCGCGGACCGGAGCGCTCCGCGTATGATGCCGCCGCACCATGGCCACACCATCCGCCGCCGCCGCCGCCGCCAAGCCGCCCGCGATGCCGAGGATCGGCGTGCGGATCCTCGGTTCGGGTTCCGCCGTTCCCAAGCGAATCGTCAGCAACGACCAGATCGCGGCCCTCTGCGGCAGCGATGACGACTGGATCTTTCAGCGGACGGGTATCCGCAACAGGCACATCTGCAACGCCGCCGACGGCGAGAGCAACCTGACGCTCTGCACCGATGCGGCGCGGCGAGCGCTGGAGTCGGCGCGCGTGGCGCCCGCCGAGCTCGACCTGCTGATCTGTGGCACCATTACGCAGGACATGCGCTGCCCGAGCACCGCGTGCCTTGTGGCCTCAGAGTTGGGGTGCGGCACCGCTGCGGCCTGGGACCTCGGCGCGGCGTGCTGCGGCTTTGTCTATTCCCTCAACACGGCCCACGACCTGATCCGCGCCGGGAGCTTCAAA
This sequence comes from Phycisphaerales bacterium, assembly GCA_035626935.1. Classification (GTDB taxonomy): domain Bacteria; phylum Planctomycetota; class Phycisphaerae; order Phycisphaerales; family UBA1924; genus JAJTGZ01. Next base: position 1,809 of record DASPMT010000500.1, read on the forward strand.
ACCGCGGTGGTGATCGGGTGCGACACCGTGAGCGCCATCACCGACTACACCAACCGGAACGTGGCGATCCTCTTCGGCGACGCCGCCGGGGCTGTCGTCCTTCGCGCCACCGACGACTCGGCCAAGGGCGTGGTGGCGCAGTGCAACCACGCTAACGGCAACGGCTGGCAGGAGCTGTTCGTGCCGGGATGGGACGGGCACATCAAGGCCGGCGCCGACCGGGCGCTGGTGCGGCCCGGTTGTCTTCACATGAACGGGCGCGAGGTGTTCAAGTTCGCCGTAACGACGTTCTGCCAGCTCATCCAGGAAACACTGGACAAGGCGGGGCTGACGGTCAGCGACATCGACCTGTTCGTCTGTCACCAGTCCAACGTGCGGATCCTTGAGGCGGCGAGCGAACGGTTCGGGATCGAGCCCTCGAAGCTGTACAAGAACATCGAGCGATACGGCAACACGTCTGCGGGCAGCGTCCCGCTCTGCTTCGACGAGCTGCGCCGGGGCGGGAAGATCGAGGAAGGTCAGCTGGTGCTGATGGTCGCGTTCGGCGCGGGCCTGACGTGGTCCAGCAGCCTGTGGCGGATGTAGCGGGGGTAGGGGCGGTGATTGACGAGGCTTACAAAAAAGCCGCGCAGGCGTTGCTGCCTGCGCGGCGGTTACGTGTGTTCGGTTGCGGGTCCACCCACCGGGAGCGGACGGCCGCGGAGGGAGTCAAGGTCAGACGCAGCTGAAGAACTGATCGACGAAGACCACGAAGTCGTTGTTGTTCCACTGGCCGTCGGAACCCGGCACACCGCCGGTGCTGCCGACGTCGGCGAGGGCGTTCTGGCCGAAGAAGTAGTCGATGAAGACGACGAAGTCGTTGTTGTCGGCGTTGCCGTCAGCGCCAGGGACGCCGCCGGTGGAGCCGATGTCGGCCGCGCAGGTGCTGGGGATGATCTCCACGACGCCGTAAACCGGGTCGTCGGTGGGCAGGTCGCTGTTGTCGTTCCACGCCTGGCTGAACCAGGGGATCTGGACATAGTGCTCGGTGCCGTTGGCGTTGTTGGGCTCGCCGCCGCCCCAGTTGGTGTACGTGACCGGCTCGCCGCTGCTCCAGACGAACGTGCCCTCCTCGGCGACGTCGTTGAGCCCGATCCACAGCCGGCGGAAGCCGGGCCCGCCCGCCGCCGAGCGCACCTCTGTAAAGATGAAGAGGTTCTCCTCGTCGTTGCGCACCGTCGCGAGGTGGCCGCCCAGCTCGACCGCCCGCGCCTCCGCCTCAGTCCACGAGCTGGGCTCGAGCAAGTAGTAGCTGTGCCCGTTGGCGGGGTTCACGATCGGCCCGGCCAGCACGCCCTCTGGCGGAGCTTCGGCGACCGTGAGCATGCCCGAGCCGAAGTCGCCGTCGCTGAAGCCGCCGACGCGGATCAGGTACTGCTGGCCGGCGACCGCCGTGAACCGGACGCGACTGGAGAGCCCGCAGGAATCGTCGTTGCAGATAAGCTCGGCACCGGCCGGGCACGCGCCACCTTCGTATACGGCCATCGTTGAGTCGTGGACCGTGTCGGTGCAGACGTCGGCCAGCACGTCGCCGCTGATGGCGGCCGTCCAGACGAACCAGACGTCGAGGTTCACCGTCCCCAGGGCGCAGGCAATTGCCGGCCCGTCCGTGCCGGCCCCTGTGGTGTCGTACGCCGTCTGACCGAAGCCGGAAATGGCCTGGGGCGAGGCGCACGAGTCGTTTGCAGGCTGAGCAAACGCGGCTGCGGCGCACAGCGAGAGCGCAGCGAAGGAGAAAAGGGTGTTACGCATTTCGGATCACTCCCTTGGCACAGTGTCCTCCCACGAGCATGCGATCGAGTGTATCGAGATGCGCGCGGATGAGAAAACCGCCGCGATGAACGGCGGTCGCCAGGAGTAAGGCGGTTGGGCGGTAGCCTCAGCAGCCGCCAAAGAACTCGTCGATGAAGACGACGAAGTCGTTGTTGTTCCACTGGCCGTCGGAACCGGGCTGCCCTCCCTGCCGCCCGAGGTCGGCCAGCGGGTTGGAGGAGAAAAAGTAGTCGATGAAGACGACAAAGTCGTTGTTATCCAGTTGTCCGTCGGCGCCGGGCGCGCCGCCCTGGCTGCCGACGTCGGCCGGTCCGCAGCCCGCCGGCGTGCCGGCTGCGGTCAGGTTGGCGTTGACCCCGATGGTCGTGGAGGTCGATGCCAAGGTCAGCTTGATCAGCAGCGGGCCGTTGCACAGCGGTTCGTTGAAGCCCAGTGGATCCAGGAGGAACGGGCCTGGGATGTTCTGGGTCTGGTTCACGGTGACCGTGGCTGCAACCGGAGCGCCCGGCAGGTTGAAATCGACAGTTCCGGCCAGCGTCAGCGTGACCGGCTGATGATCGATCGGCGCCGGTGCGCCGCTCAGGGTGGCGGTGACGGTGATAAGGGCGTCGACGTTGGCGCTGAAGTTGTGCCGGCCGGGCTGCCCGATGACCGGGCTCATGGTGCCGGCGGTGCTGGGCCCGGTCTGCGCCGCGGTGATCGATGTAGCGGAGATATTGCCGACGGGGATGCTGATGGTCCCGAGGCTGATGATCGTGCACGACGGCTCACGCGTGCGGAAAGTGGAGTAGTTGACCGACGCGTTGGCCGCGAGGCTGGCGGAACCCCCGCCGAGCAGGTCCGCGACGAGGTTGCTGATCTGGCAGGTCCCACCGGCGACGTCGAAGTTCACGCGGAAGGAGCCCGACGGGTGGTAGGCGGTCGGGCCGCTGGAGCCGCTGGCGGAGATCGAGCCGCTGTTAAGGTTGACGATCGTGTTGGCGGCGGTGTTGCCGCCGGTGAAACCGGGAATGGTGCGCGAGCCGGGAGGGCTGGCCGTGTCGTCGGCGTTGCCGGGGATTCCGTCGGCGCCCGCTGCGGTGCCGATGATGTAGCTGCTGCCTGAGGGGCTGGTCTGGAAAGGTGCAGAAAAGTTGATCGAATAGCCCAGCGTCGATGCGGGCTGGTTGATCGCGTAGCTGTACGGCTGGGCGACGGCAAGCGGAGCGGCGCCAAGGGTGGCGAGAAGAAGAGCGGCGTGGCGCATGTGGGTCATCTCCGTTCGAGGGCGTACCGGCAGCGCTGACGGGCGTTGCGGCGTTCCGGAGCAAAGGTAACACACGTATCGGCGGGTGCCAATGGAAGCGCGTGAAACTGGGGGGGTCCTTCCCCCTTTACCCGCAGCCGGCGAAGAACTGATCGATGTAGACCACGAAGTCGTTGTTGTTCCACTGGCCGTCGGCACCTGGGAGGCCGCCGGTGCTGCCGCGGTCGGCAACGGGGTTCATCGCGAAGAAGAGGTCGATGAACACGACAAAGTCGTTGTTGTCGAGGATGCCGTCGGGCTGGGCGACGCCGCCGACGGACCCGACGTCGGCCTGGTTGGTCGACGAGAAGGTTGCGCCGGTCGCGGTAACGGCAAAGAACGACGCGAACGGCGCGGGCTTGGGCGGACCTTGGCGCGTGGTGAAGAAGCCCGAGATCGCGCCGGTGCCCTGCGTCGTGATGATGGGTACGGCGATGCGGCAGCCTGGAACGAGCCCGTTGGGGTAGGTGACTGAAAGTGTGCCGCCGGCGAGCAGTGTGCCGCCGATGCGTATGCGGCCGAAGTCGCTAGTTGTGTTGGGGCCGGTGCCTTGGACCTCCAGCGTGCCGCCGGCGGCGTTGGTGAGCGTGCGCGGTTGGGGGACCGTGAAGGTGCCCGCGGTGCCGACGCGGATGACCCCGGTGTTGCTGAGGTTGATGTTGGCGGCGAAGTCGGCGCCGTCGCGGGACTCGAGGGTGCCCTGATTGGTGAACGTGCCCGCGGCGGGGGTGGTAGACGCCGAGAGGTTGAGGGTCCTCGCGGCGCCGGTGACGCGGATCAAGCCCTGGTTGATGAGCTGCGCATTGTCACCGAGGCTGATGGCGGCGTTTGAGCTCGCAGCGTTGGTCACGGTGACGCCCGGGCCGAAGGTGACGGCCCCGCCCGTGATGCCGATGGAGGCCGCGTTGAGGATGATCGAACCGGCGCCGCCGACGGTCTGCGTGCCCTGGAAGCGGAGGTGCTCGCAGCCGATGTTGCCGGTGGTGATCGAGCCTCCGGGCGCGAAGGTCAGGCCACCGGTGACGGTGAGGATGCCGCAGCTCGCGTTGGAGAGCGAGAGCGCGGCTCCCAGGGTGACGCCGGTGAACGAGGCGTTGCCGGCGACGATGAACTCTGCGCCGCCGGAGGCGGTGAGTGTGGTGCCGGTGATGGCGAAGCCGTTGGAGAGCGTGACCGAGCCGGTGGAGCCGTCAAGGGCGAGGGTGGCGCCGGTGTACGAGCCCGAGAGAGTGAGCGTGCCGCCCGTGCGGCTGACGGTTCCCAAGGCGTTGCCGGTGCCGGCGAGGTTGACGGTGGCGTTGTTGACCAGCAGCGTGCCGTTGTTGGCCCAGGTGGCGTTGTTGATCGCGAAGGTGCCGCCAGATTGGGCGCCCATCGTGCCGCCCGGCGCGTTGGTGATGAAGGCCGTGCCCTGTCCGGAGACGGTCAGGCCGACGGCGGTTGCGCGCAGGATGCCCTGGTTAATGAGCGTCGAGTTGTTGATGACGATGCTGCCGGTGACGCCGGGGGCGTTGGTGATGGTGACGCCTGGCCCGAAGGTGGCGGTTCCGCTGAACACAGAGATGCTGGCGGAGTTGATGGTGATCGTGCCCGTGCCGCCGATGGCCTGGGTGCCTTGGAAGCGGACGTGCTCGCAGCCGATGTTGCCCGTGGTAAGCGAGCCGCCCGCGGCGAAGGTGAGGCCGCCGGTGACGGTGAGCACGCCGCACGAGGCGTTTGTGCCGCTGAGGGGGGCGCCGAGTGTGACGCCGTTGAAGGTGGGGTTGCCGTTGAAGGAAAGGGCCGCGCCGCCGGTGGCGGTGATGGTGGTGCCGTTGGCCACGAAACTCCCGCCGAGCTCGATGTTGCCGGTGGCAGCGGTGAGCGCCAGGGCGGGGTTGTTGTAGGTGCCGCTGAGGATGAGGGTACCGCCGGTACGGGTGATCGCGCCGAGCTGTGTCGTGGTGCCGGCGAGGTTGGCCGTACCGGCGTTGATGTTGAGCGTGCCGCCGTTGCTCCAGTTGAGCTGGCTGATCGTGAGGGTGCCGCCGGCCTGGGTCAGGAGCGTGCCGCCCGGGTTGTTGGTGAGCGTGCCGTTACCGGCGAGGGCGAGGATGCTGCCGGTGGCGCGGATCGTCCCGTTGTTGACGAGGGCGGCAGCGTTGATGTTGATTGAGCCGTTCGTGCCGGCCGCGTTGGTGATGAGCATCTGCGGGCCGAAGGTCACGGTACCGCCGCCTAGGCCGACACTGGCCGCCGCGATGCTGATGGTGCCTGGGCCGTCGACAGACTGGGTGCCCTGGAAGCGGAGTTGTTCGCAGCCAATGTTGCCCGTGGTGATCGAGCCGCCGGGCGCGAAGGTCAGGCCGCCGGTGACTGTGATCATGCCGCAGCTGGCGTTGCCGAGCTGGATGCTCGCGGCCAGGGTCACAGCGTTGAGCGTGACGTTGCCGTTGGAGGTGAAGACGGCTCCACCGGCAGTGCTCAGCAGCGTGCCGTTAAAGCCGGCGCCGTTGGAGAGGTTGATGTCGCCGGTGGCCGCCGTCGCGGCGAGGGTGGGGCCGCTGAAGACGGCAGAGAGGTTGAGCATTCCGCCGGTCCGCGAGACAGTTCCCAGGGCGGAGCTGGTGCCGCCGAGGTTGACGGTTGCAGCGTTGACCAGGATGGTGCCGGCGTTGCTCCAGTTGACGTTGGTAAGGGTGAAGGTGCCGCCGGTCTGGGCGCCGATGGTCCCGCCGGGGCTGTTTGTGAGCGTGCCGGTTCCGCTCAGCACCAGGGTGCCGGACGCGCTGACGAGTGAACCCTGGTTAACGATCGCCCCTGTGGGGTCGATGTTCAACGAGCCGGTGGCGCCGGCGGCGTTGGTGACGGTGACACCCGGCCCGATGGTGAGGGTGCCGCCGAGAACGCGGGCGCTGGCGGCGTTGATGGTGACCGCGCCGTTGCCGCTGACCGTCTGGTTGCCCTGGAACCGGAGGTGATCGCAGCCGATGTTGCCGG
>DASPMT010000501.1:0-4007 GCA_035626935.1 Phycisphaerales bacterium
TGGTGCTCCCTGTCTGTCTTGCCCACGGTGTGGGGATGATACGGCATCGGTACGGCACACCGCCCCGCAGGCGTGGCCCCGCATCAAAGAGGATATCGCGGCGGCCGGGCCGGGCCACCGCGCATGGAGTAGGGGTGGTCCGGCGAGCCGGAGCCGCAAAAACGGGGTCAGCGGACGGGGTGCGTCAACGGCTGGACCCCCATTGAGGAGGCGGGATTCGCGCTCGAGTCCCCGCCGGGGCTCGGCGTGAGTGCCACCTCGACCAGCAGCGTGTCGTCGGTGATTCGTCCGTGGCGATGCGCCTCGACTCGGCCGAGTACGTGGTCAAGCAGGCTGTCGCTGGATGCCGCGCTGGGATCGACCAGGGCGTGGCGCAGGCGCTCGGGTGTGTAGTCCTCGCCGCGCGCGTCGCGCGACTCGACAGCGCCGTCGGTGTAGGCGATGAGGCGATCACGCGGGCCCATCGCGGTCGAGTGCTCGTCGGCGTCGAACATCTCCGGCGGCAGGACGCCGAGCATGGTGGCGGTTGACGGCATGTCAACGACCCGCTCGCCGTCCTTGTCGGCAAGCTCGCGCACCAGGAAGGCGGTGGGATGGCCGGCGCTGGCCCACGCCGCGCGTCCGCCGGCCGGGTCGATGCGCACGACGAGCGCCGTCGCGTAGACGCCCTGCGGCGCCAGGGCGGCACACGCATAGGTGTTCATGTCGGCCAGCAGGTGGCCCGGGCCGCCGGACTCGCGCTCCATGCGCGGGTAGTGGCTGAAGAAGCGCAGCAGCTCGCCGTGGAGACGGTTGACAGCCAGGGCCGCGGCCACTCCGTGGCCGGACACGTCTATGACGACCACCGTCGTCGCCGCGGCGGCGGCGAGGGCGGCGGGCTCGCGGTGGATGAAGAGGAAGTCGCCGCCGATCTGGCGGGCGGGCTGGTAGCGGTAGTCGACGCGCACCGGCGAGGCGGCGTCGCCGAGGCTCGGGGCGGGGAAGAGCGATTCGTGGAGCTTGCGGGCCTCTTTAAGCTCCGCGGAGATCTCGCTCACTTGGCCGTGCAGGTCTGTGTAGCGGTGGCGCAGGGCGTGGTTGTGCAGGCGGGCGTCGAAGTCGCTGTAGCGCCAGGCGCTCCAGCCGGTGCCGATGACGATGTAGGCAAGGGCCATGAGGCCGAAGCCGGAGACGGCCGCGCCGTTGAGGTCGAGCCCGAACACGATCGACAGCATCAGCACGCCGAGGGCGGGCACGGCGATGCGCAGCGACTCGCGCCAGCGCATCGGCACCAGGACGCACGCGAGCAGGAAAAAGATGCCGAAGGCGTTGGTGGCGGTGTAACCGGCGCGGAGCGGCTCCTTGCGGACAGCCTCGACCGCCTGCGGCGAGCCCCAGTTGAAGTCTGACCACTGGGCCGCGACCTCCGCGGGCGCGGCGATGGCGACGGCGCCGATGGTGATCCAGGTGAGGGCGACGACCAGCCGGTGGCGGCCGGTCTTGACGCCCGGGCCGGTCTGGTGGGCTGCCGAGACCGAGAGCGGGCGCGTGCGCACGGTGTAGCCCAGCCCGCACGCGAACAGCACCACCAAGGCCGTGCAGGAGCTGAAGAGGACGATCGCCGAGGGCCTGATGCCCCACCATCCAGTCCGCGGCGAGGCGGTGGGGTCGGCGTCGATCGGCATCCCCATGAGCTCGGTGAGGTAGCCGAACGTTCCGATCGCCATCAGGAACATGCCGAGGATGCAGAACCACATCAGGCGGCGGCGGAGCGACGCCGCGCGGCGGGTTTCCATCGCGTCGAAATAGGCCCGGTCGTCTGCCGACCAAGGGGCGGAACGGGTCTCGGTGGGCACAGAGGGGAGCTTAGGAGCGGCCGGCATGGAAATCGTCGCTGCGGCGGCGGCCCGTGGGCCCGGGGCGTTGTCTACCGTGCATCAAGAGGTCCACATGTCAAAGCTCCGACGAGTCCTGGGGCTGCCGTCCCTGTTGTTCTACGGGGTGGGCGTGGTCGTCGGCGCCGGGGTGTACGCGTTGATCGGCGCCGCTGCGGAAGAGGCGGGGCGGATGCTCTGGCTCTCGATGCTCCTGGCCGCGGTGCCCGCGACGTTGGCGGCGCTGTGCTATGCCGAGATGGCAACGCGGTACCCCAGGGCCGGGGGCGCGTACGTGTACATCCGTCACGCCTTTCCGAAGCTGCCGTGGCTGGGTTTCATCGTCGGCTGGGCGACAGCGGTGACGACGGCGGCGACGGCCGCCACCGTGGCGATCGGCTTCGCCGGGTACCTGTCGCTGTTTGTCGATGTGCCGCGGTGGCTGGCGGCGATGCTCCTGCTGACCGCCTGCACCGGGGTGGCGGTGGCGGGGGTGCGCGAGTCCGCCTGGGTGGCGGCGGCGTGCACGGTGATCGAGGTGGGGGGGCTGGTGGCGATCGTCGTGCTGGGCGTCGGCGCCGACGGGTTCGGCGAGCGGCTGCTTGATGCGGGCGGCGACGGCGGTGGGAAGGGGGTCCAAGGGGTGCTGGCCGGGGCGGCGCTGACCTTCTTCGTGTACACCGGCTTTGAGGGGCTGGCCAACCTGGCGGAGGAGAGCCGCCGGCCGCGGCGCGACCTGCCGCTGGCGCTGCTGATCAGCCTCGGCGTGACGGTGGCGCTCTACCTGCTGGTGTCGCTGGCCGTCGTGGCGCTGGTGTCGCCTGAAGAGCTGGCGGCGAGCGACTCACCGCTGGCGACGGCCGCGGCGGCAAAGAGCGCGACGGTGGCGACGGCGCTCGGGTGGGTTGCGCTCTTCTCGACCGCCAACACGGCGCTGATCACGCTGGTGGTGGGGGCGCGCGTGGTCTTCGGCGTCGCGGATGCGGGCGACCTGCCGCCGGCGCTGGCGCGGACGCTGCGTCGGCGGGCGACGCCCTGGGCGGCGTCGGCGGCGCTGCTGGTTGCGTCGCTGGCGCTGCTGCCGCTGGGAGGGATCGGCCTGGTGGGGAGCGTCTCATCGCTGACGACGCTGGTGGTGTTCGCGGCGGTGGGGGCGGCGTTGATCCGCGTCCGGCTGCGGCCGCCGGAGGAGACGCGGAAGGAGCCGTCGCGCGACGGGGAGGCGCGGCCGTTCATGGTGCCGGGGTCGATCGCGCGTGTGCCGCTGGCGCCGGTACTGCTGCTGCTGACGATGGCGCCGCTGCTGCTGTGGTTTGAGCCGGCGGCGCACGCGGTTGCGGGGGCGACGCTGGGCGCGGGGATGCTGGTGTACGCGACGCGCCGCTGGTGGGGCGCAGCGCCGACGGCTTCAGAGGCCGGGCGCGCTGCGCGATAACTATCGGCCTGAGCGCCACAAACCTCTGTTTGAGCGCCCGGAGCACGGGAACTGTGCGAGAGCGCCGGGAAACGCGGCGCAGCGGCGGAAAGACGGTGGTTTGCGCGGCCTTGGTGAGGTACGTTGAGTGGATGAACAACGACCTCGATCGTCGAGTGCTGCTGGGCGCTGCCGGGTTCGCGGGGTTGGCCGCCGTGGCTGCGGGCCGGGCCGGCGCCGGGCCTCTGGCGCCGCCCGCGGGCGCGGTCGCGTCCTCTGGCAAAACACTCAGCGACGTTGAGCCGCGGGTCGCCATCAACGCGACCAACACGCCGGGGAACGCCACCAGCGTCTACCGCATCACGCAGGGAGGCTCGTACTACCTCACCGGCAACGTCGTGTTCCCGACCGGCAAGAGCGCCATCGAGATCTCCGCCAGCAACGTCGTCATCGACCTCAACGGCTACGTGCTCAGCGCCCTCGGCGGCGTCAGCGGCGTCAAGGCCGTCAGCGACACGGTGGCCCGCACCGTGATCCGCAACGGCACGATCTGGAACGGCTCGGGCCCCGGCATCGACTTCGCGGCCAACGACTCGGTGACCGTCGAGAACGTCGCCATCGAGTCCACCGACGGCCCGGCCATCGCCATCGGCAACAACGGCCGGGTCAGCGGCTGCACCGTCGTCGGCTGCTCGACGACCGGCGGCGAGATCGCGGTCAAGGTTTCCCGCGCGGGCATC